>CBDVCG010000028.1:0-11242 GCA_965372425.1 uncultured Anaerolineales bacterium | reverse complement strand
CCCCCGAGGCGATCCAATGCGGATCTTCTTCTTCGCCATTAAACGCACAAAATCCTGCGGCTCGACGCCTGCAACTTGGAAAAAGACCATATTCGAGGGTGGCGTGGCGTAGTCCAGGTGTATTCCCGGGTATTTGCCGATGGCATCCGAGAATCTCTTTGCACGCTGATGATCTTCTCCAAGACGATCAACCATAACCTCCAACGCGACGATTCCGGCTGCCGCCAGGATACCAGCTTGACGCATTCCCCCACCAAGCTGCTTCCTGATCCGATGTGCTTTCCGGATAAATGTGCTCGTGCCGCATATGACCGATCCTACCGGTGCGCCTAAGCCCTTCGAAAGCCAATAGGTGACCGAATCCGCCGGCGAGCATAGTTCTGATGGAGATACGCCCAATGCCGCCGCGGCGTTGAATATCCTTGCGCCATCGATATGGACCAGTAGACCATGCTCGTGCGCAGTATCACACAGGCTGCGGGTGTATTCCACGGTGAGCGGGCTGCCTCCACAGCGGTTGTGTGTATTCTCGATACAAAAAAGGCGGCTCATAGGTTGGTGCACATCCTCCGGATGAATCGCGGCCACTAAATCGCCCATCAATATCGTCCCGTCGCTCTGATTCTGGAGAATGTACGAAGGGATCCCGCCGAGCACGGCAGTTCCGCCAGCTTCATACAAATAGGTGTGCGAAAGATGACCAAGAATGACTTCCTCACCGCGTGCACAATGCGCAAGGATGGCGGCAAGATTTCCCATCGTGCCGCTCGGGACGAACAAACCGGCTTCCTTGCCCAGTCTCGCTGCTGACATTTCCTGCAACCGGTTTATTGTCGGGTCTTCTCCATACACATCGTCGCCGACTTCAGCAATTTCCATCGCCTTACGCATTTGCTCGGTCGGTTGGGTCACCGTATCGGATCGTAAATCTATCCATTCCATTCGAAGCCATCCTCCTGGGAGTTTAGAGCCTCCTTTTTAATTGAGGTTCATCTTGTTAGTCTAGCTTCCGTGGTTATTTCCGACAAGGGACGTGCGTGGTCAATTCTGCAGGATAGCGCTCCATCCAGTTCGTACCCTGAGTTCCATTGTGCGATTTATATCGAAGCTTGATCCTCGCGCAGTGAGGTGAGCACATCGAGGAAATCGCGGGGAAGCGGCGCCTTATGTGTCGAAGGCTCATCATGCTCGGGAAGGGTGATTTCCAACTGGGAGGCGTGTAGAAGATGCCGGCTTACGGGCAGCGTAGCCCCTCGTACCCCATAGAAGGTATCGCCGACCACAGGACAACCGATAAAAGCCAGATGCACACGAATTTGGTGCGTCCGCCCAGTGTGAGGATGAACCTCAAGGAATGTATGCTGGGAAAAGTTTTCTTCCGTATGGTAAATCGTGGACGCTTCCCGACCTTTAGCTTTTGAGACGACCGCCATTTTTTGACGATATTTCGGGTCTCTCCCGATATGCGTTTCGATCTTCCCCGATGGTGAAGGGGGGGCGCCATCCACCAGAGCGTGGTAGACCTTTTTAACCTCTCTCTCCTTAAATTGCGCTTGCAGCTGTTGATGGGCTGCGTCGTTCTTGGCAAAGACGATTATGCCCGACGTATCTTTATCCAGGCGGTGCACGACTCCCGGACGGAGCACTTCGCCAATCCCCTCGATGTCAGGGGCGTGTGCAAGGACGGCTTGTACGAGTGTGCCCGAGTCGTGACCAGCGGAAGGATGGACAACCATCCCTGCGGGTTTATTCACGATAACCACGTTGCGGTCTTCATAGATGATATCGAGTGGGATCGCTTCGGGGACGAGATCAGACGACGCCGGTGCAGGAATGACGACCGATACCCTTTCCCCGCCTTTTAACGAGTGTCCAGGCTTGACGATCCGTATGTCATCCACGGTAATGAGGCCTGAACGAATCAGTTTTTGGATCCGGTTGCGGGAAACATCTGAAATATGGGCAGTTATTTGTTGATCAAGTCTGCCCCCGGGTGTTGCAATCTCGAAGTGAAATTTGCGTTCTGTCACCCCAATGTTCAATTCGGTTCTGAGAGGGTTTCTTCGACTCCTGCCTCATCTTCCGGGGAGTCTGATTCTGCGGTTTTGCTCTGTTTACGTTCTTCAACAAGCATAGCTATGATGAGGAGTGCAGTTCCGAGCGTGATGCTCGCATCCGCGACGTTCCAAACTGCGAAGTTCAAGACGGAAATGAAATCCGTGACCGTGCCTACCAGCAATCTGGAGAGCAGGTTCCCCAGCGCTCCGCCAAGTTGAAGAGCTAATGCGATCCGTATTGCGACCTGCTCTTTGGGAACACGCGGGTAGTAGTAGATGATTGCGATTACGACGATGATGGCGATGATCGTGAATATTTTACTGGCAGACGGCAATATGCCAAAGGCTGCACCGGTGTTGTTCCAATGCACAATTCGTGCATATTTCTCGAGCCACTCAAACGGCGACCATGTTTCACCCAGCAGGAGTTCTGTGCGCACCTTATATTTTGTGATCTGATCTAAAGCGACGATGACTCCAGCAATGCCGAAGAGGACCAGATAATCCTTCAACTTTGACAAGCATCCCTCCCTCATGCCAACTGCATGGATAGAGACTGATTTTACCGCATGATAGCGGCTATTGTGCTCAGATGAAGTCTCCGACGTTTGTGATCCGCAGAGGCTTCAATTTTCGTACGAATTTATTCAACATTATTGCTTCAGTGAAGCTAGTCCTTAATAAGCGCGATCATCAGCTCTTCCCCATTGAAGGTATGCTCTGCTTTGGCCTCGCCATCCGGTTTGTTAGTCGGGTGCAGGGACGTCGCGATAGTTTCGCTTTCAATGTAGGACTTATGCTGTACGATCGCTTCGGAGAGCTTTTCTGAGGCGGCATACTCCAACCGGATGCGGTCGTCTACACGTAGGTTGGCCGTCTTGCGAAGTTCCTGGACACGCCTGACAAATTCACGCGCCAAACCTTCAAGTTCCAGAGCAGGGGTTAGTTCAGTTACCAGTGCTGTGACATAGGGTCCCTCGGCGGCAGCAGTAAAGCCCTCCTGCGCTTCCACCCGTACCTCGACCTCGTCCGCTTCGATTGAAACAGATTCGCCATCCACAACGATATTCAGGGAATGGCCAGCCAGGAGCCTCGTCGATGCATCTTCAGGTTCCAGCTCGAGGATAGTCTCCCGAATCGCCGGGAATTTTGATCCATATTTTTGACCGAGTTGTTTTGGCAGCGGTTTGAGCGTGTACTTCACAGCCTCAGACGCAGTATCCAGCAGCCGCACCCGCTTGACATTCAATTCCTCTTTGAGCAGATTCTCATATTTTTCCACGACGCCCCGCTCGTTAGGTGAAGAGACGAAAAATACGGCTTCTTGCAGAGGCTGACGGAGTTTTTGATTCGCGCTATTGCGGGCAGCATGACCAAGCGATACCAATTTCATAACGAGCGCCATTTCGCTCATGAGACCCTGGTCAATCGCTTTCTCATCTGCAAGAGGCCAATCGCAGTGATGTACGCTCTCAGGCGCGGAGCTATCGAAGGATCGAACCAGGTTCTGATGCAGCGCCTCGGTCACAAAGGGAACAAAGGGTGCGAGCAGCCGGGTCAATGTTGTGAGCACGGTATAGAGGGTGGCATAGGCCGCGTTTTTATCCGCGTCAGAGGCTTCACTCGCCCCTGCCTTCGCCCAGAATCGACGTCTGCTCCGGCGAAGATACCATTTGGTGAGATCGTCCAGCAGACTACCAAGCTCATCAGTCGCTTTATTTGGTTCATATGCTTCTAATTTACGCGTGACCTCACCTGTAACTTCATGCAACCGAGACAGGATCCAACTATCCAACTGGCTCGGTTTGGTCTCCCGATCTTCTCCAGGGGTCCAACCATCAATATTGGCATAAGTCACGAAGAACGAATACACATTCCACAATGGAATGAGAAATTGTCTCCGAGCTTCATCGGCCCGATGGTAGCCAAAGAGTAGATCTTTCTCCGGCTTATGATTGAGGTACAACCACCGCATGACGTCCACGCCCATGCGATCTGCAGCTTCATTAAATTCAATCGCATTCCCCCATGATTTATGCATGGCTTGGCCATCTTCTGCCAGCAGCGTGGCGTAGGTGAAGACATCCTTAAAAGGCGCCTTCCTCTCAAGGATCGTGCTCATCGTCAGCAGGCTGTAAAACCAATTGCGGAATTGGCCTGGAAAACTCTCCGAGATAAAGTCGGCGGGGAACCACTTCGACCAGTAATCCCTATCCGAGTTGTATTGCAGCGTACTCATCCCCACGACTCCCGCATCCAACCAGGGATTTCCTACATCTGGGATGCGGCTCACGATTGCCTTGCAATTGCCGCACTCGATTTTAACGGCGTCGATATGGGGGCGGTGAGGTGAACGGCCGTCGAACTGCTCCCATCCCTCAACTGCACGCTCCTTCAATTCCTCCCGGCTGCCAATGACATCAAAATGACCACATTCAGCGCATTCCCAGATAGGGAGTGCGAGTCCCCAATAGCGCTTCTTTGAGATCATCCAATCATGCATGTTTCGAAGCCAATCTAACTCACGGTCGAGGCCAAAAGCTGGATGCCAGCTGGTCTCATTGCGAACCACCTCGATGATTTGATAACGCAAGTTGCGTTCCTTCTCCTCAACCGTGATCTCTTCATAAGGTTTGTCGAGCTGCTCCCCCATTCCAATAAACCACTCATCCACAAGGCGAAAAACGAGTTCCTCGCTGCACCTCCAACAAACTGGATATCGGTGAGTGAAATCGGCGACATGGTAGGCCAACCCCTTCTTCTCGAGATCCTCAAAGATCGGATCGGAAACATCCTTCACGCTCATGTTGGACAACCAGTCAAACCCATCCAGGAAAATACCGTCTCCGTTCAGAGGCGCGATCACAGGGAGCCCTTCTTGCTTACTTAACATGAAGTCTTCTGCACCACAGCCAGGAGCGATATGTACGATGCCCGTACCTTCGTCCTCTCCGACCTCATCCCAGAGAATGATGCGGTGCGCTTCGGGCCCTCCTTCCTGAATCTGGATGGGGAGTTCGTCAAATGGTCCGACATAGCGCCAGCCTTCCATGTCCTTCCCCAGCAATTCCTCGATGACCTCGAAACTACCATGAAGGATCTGGACCGTCCCTTTGCTGAGATAGAAAACTTCATCTCCCTGGCGGACTTTCACGTAAACAAGATCCGGACCGACGGCCGCGGCGACATTACTCGTCAAAGTCCAGGGTGTGGTTGTCCAGACGAGTAAATTTTCACCAGGACGTTCTCTGAGGGGTAATCGGAGCGTGATGCTGGGATGCGTGAGTTCTCGATATCCCTCGGTTACGATTTCATGCTGACTTATCCCCGTTCCGCAGCGAGCGCACCAGGGCATAACGTCTCTGCCTTTATAAATCCATCCACGATCATGGCATGACTTCAACGCGGACCAGATGGTGTAGTTATTCTCATCCGAGAAGGTGAAGTACGAACCTCCCAATACGGGCATGCCGAGATTACCCACCAACCATTCGGCAGTTCCCGTGACTTCGCCTTCGGGGCCCTCGATGGATACTTCCGCAATTGGATCTTCGCCCAGTTTCTCCCTGAGGTACATCAATCGATCGGGGTCATCCCAGTCCATCCAATACCCCAGTCGAATACTTTGCTCCGTCTGGATTGCAGCATATTTTAAAACGTGTTGTTTGCAGAGACTTACAAATTTGTCGAGCCCGAAGGATTCGATATCACGTTTGTTCTTAAACCCCATCTCTCGCTCAACATTTACTTCCACCCATAGACCCTGACAATCAAAACCATTCTGATATCGAATTTGGGCGCCACGCATGGCGTAAAATCGATGAAAAAGGTCCTTATATGTCCTCCCCCAACCGTGGTGAATACCCATGGGGTTGTTCGCCGTGATCGGTCCATCTACAAACGACCAACGCCAACTCTCTGAACGCATCTCGATAAGTTTTTGGAAGGCAGAAGTGGAATCCCAGAATCGCAGGATCTCATACTCCTGTTCGATAAAATTTACCTTGTTCTCAACTGGTTTAAACATCCGTCACCTCACGCTCAAGTTCAACGACAAGGCGTTTATTGATCGCCCCCTTGCTCTTGTAATCCACGATATGTATGGGTCCTACCTCCCGCGTATTCGCCACATGTGTGCCGCCATCCGCCTGAAGATCGAGACCCTCAATTTCAACCACGCGAACTTCTGTGATCGAGGGTGGGAGCAGGTTAATCTTCGTGCGAATTAAATCAGGTATCTCAAAAGCTTTGTTACGAGGCAGCGTTCTCGTCGTAATCGGACGAGCTTCCCCCACTTCGGCGTTGATCTTTGTTTCGATAGCAGCCACGAGTTCTTTCTCCATCCGCTCGAACTCAAAATCCATGCGACCGCGTAAAGGCTCCATGTTGCCGCCGGTGACACTGGCGCCATAATCGCGCCAAATCACACCACACAAGATATGCATCGCCGTGTGTACTCTCATCAGTTGGTATCGGCGCTCCCAATCGAGCACAGCGGAGATTGCAGTCCCTTTCCCCGGCGAATCGCCCTCTAATCTATGCCAGATCTCGCCATCCCCCCGTCGGACTTTAACTACGCGCCATTCCTGGTCATCTATCCGCAAGCTGCCCATGTCGCTGGGCTGCCCTCCACCGCCCGGGTAGAAAGCGGTCTGATCCAACGCGATTCCTTGATCCGAGATCGAAGTCACCACCGCTGTAAATTCGCGAACATAGGCGTCCTGCAGATAAATGAGCTCGGTCATCCTGCCAACCTCCAATTCACCCTTATGCGTAATATAGCAAAACTCGCTCCCAAACGATGCTCACATAATAAAAACGCCCGTCCCTCCAGGGACGGGAGCCGTAATCTATCCCGCGTTACCACCCTGATTCCCGAGAATTCCGGGCACTCTGTAAAGTACGACCAGTCGAGCTGGTTTATACTTTCGTCAGCTTTAACGGTGGACGAAACCGGCTTCCCTACTTACGAGCCTATCTCGTGTTCAGGTCACAGCTCCGGAGGGATTTTCCACCTGCTCACCTGACCCGGCTCACACCAACCCGGGATCGCTTTCAGTTCAATGCAGGTGTACTCGTCTCCATCATCGCTTTTTATTGATAGTACTCGCGATTATGCCATAGACGGATTTACGGGTCAATGACCCAGCAGCCTCACCGACTTCGCGCGAGCCTGGTGAACGTACTTGACCTGTCTAAAATCATCCAGGAGCCCCAGTGTCTTATCGCGATATTGCCGCATACGGACATCCTTTGCTTTATAGTTGCCCTGGAGTTGATTGAGAACCAGGCTGCTGTCACCGCGGATCTCCAGGGTCACCTCCGCTGGAGATGACCCTTCCTCGAGGATCTGGCTCCTACATTCTTGAATCGCGGCTATCAGCGCCATATACTCAGCCTCGTTGTTTGTACCCCTGCCAAAGCTCAACCTTGCTGGAGCTTGAAGCGCCGAATCGTCTTTTTTAATTCGGAATGAACCATAGGCATCTCCAGGGTTCCCCCGGCTGCCTCCATCGAATATGATGATGTATTTACTGGACACAAAAGTTCCCCTGGTTTTTTTGCCCGTCAGCTTGATATCTCAGAAGCTCGCTCTGGCCAAAGCTGCCTAAATAGCGTCCGCAGGTTTCTTTGATGAAGTTCTTCCGCGGGCCCACCAAGCAAAATGCGGCTCTTCCCACATGATTCCACATCAATCGATGTGAGGAATCCATCCGGATCCCGGCGTCGACCAGCTTGTTTCGCATATTTTCTAACGCACTGGAGGTACTTCTGGTTGTTCTTCACAGCGAGGGAGACCTCACCTCTGAGAATTACTTCACCATGTCCCTGCACCAAGTTTTCCAGTTTCATGTTCGGGAGAATTTTTTGACTCTCTAGAATCTGATCATAATCTCCGTCCACGATATAGGGAATCGGCATCATGACATCACCCGAGAATAGAACCCTATCTTCGACCAGGAATACACCGATGCCATCGAGGCTGTGACCAGGCAACGGAATTAATTGGAGGGTCCGTTTTCCCACTCGAAAGCTAATAGTGTCCGCATCGAAAATAATCTCCGGCAGCACAATTTTGATTTCACGAAGTTCTCTGCTCAGCTTCTTCGCTTCATCCAGGCTTCGCCGACCCCTTGTATCGAGGAGTGAGCGGGTGAGAGCGTGCCCTACTACGATGGCCTCTGGAAATAAGAAATTCCCCAGCGTGTGGTCCGCATGGTAGTGTGTGTTGATCAGGTAGCGGACTGGCTTCGCGAGGCGGCCTTCAAGGAAATCTCGAATCTCTCGCGTCTCATCTGGATAAGCAAGCGTATCGATGAGTATGGACCAATCTGGACCGATCACAGCGCCTGCGTTTACTTGTGCGTATATTTCGCTCGTGAAGACATAGACATCTTCAGCGACACGTTCTCGAATCATCCTTCCTCCAGCTTCTGTCTTGGAGGCTGAGGATAGCACAGCGATCAAAAACCTGTCAAATTTACTTGACATAAGTGTTTATTTACCATCTTTTACACAAAGATTCGTGGCAAGTGGGTCCTGCTCGTGGGTTACGGCGAGGTGACTGGGGTTTGCCAGCGCCACCACCATGGCGTTGGCGTGGGTCGAGGGGTCCGCGTGGGTGTTAGAGTCGGGGTCATGAATGCCGTGGGAGTCACGATGGCAGAAGCAGGGTATAGCTCCAACATGGCATCTAACCAGCTTAATCCATCTCGGAAAACAAATTCGTTGTAACGAGCCCCGTCATAATACGTACGCCAGTTCAACAGGGCTGGAACCCGCTCAAATCCATAATCCAGAGCCAGCCGTGTGAAGTCCACATAGTAGCCAGCTGGGATTCTGTCCTTCAGCGCGCCGCCTTGATCGTACGTATTGGGATTCCCATCGAAGCGGGCATTAAAATTCCAGGGGAGCACACGAAGGGGTTCACCGTGTGAGCCGTCTTGATCATCCGTACGGACGAAGACTCTCCAATACGTTTCCCCACCGAATTCTTCCCTCACGAACTCGATCCAGCCGGCGCTTACCGCATCGCGATTGAACGAAAACGCACGACCAGTATAGAGCCAATCATCATGAGGTATGGCTGGAGGGAGTGGATCGTTGATTCCCACGAAAGCGTTCTCAAGTTGACCGAGGAAATCCCAACCAAGCTCAAGCCCCGCACGCTCACGCAATGCCATGAAAGCTTCATCAGCAGCATCTGCCATGAGCGGATTCGGTGCGGAAATCCCCGCGAGCCGAAACAATTGCATACGATCCACACTTCCACTGCTTTCTTCTGTCTGGACGACATAAAGCGGCGCCGCTTCAACTTGTGCTCCCGCACGCGCAATCACTTCACCCGGCAGCGTAATGGAATTCCAGTCCATATGCTCCACATTACGATGCAAGGGTAGACCAATCTCTTGTGCCATTCCATCCCCCATCGCGTAGGTTACGATGTGGGCGCTGTTTTGAGATCCCAGGATGCCAACAAGTAAATGACCGTCTGGCGACCATGCCGCGCGGCTTCCCTGCCCGATCTCTCTTGAAGTTCCTATAACATCATCCAATGCCGCCACGAACAATCGTGGGAAGGGCGCGTCATCCAGCGTGTAGGACAACATCGTGCCCTCTGCGTTGAAAGCCGGATCTCGCTCATCTTTGCCGGAGGAGCTTGTGATATTGATGAACCTGTCATCAGGGCGATCGAGATGCGCGAGGTAGATATCTGCGGACCCTTCACGGTTGGATACAAACGCGATTCGACGACCATTTGGGTCCCATGCCGGCGAAGTATCACTGGCCGGGTTATTGGTCAGCTGAAAAACCGTCTGTCCAGGATCCATGGGCAATATCCAGACATCGAAGTTATCACCATCATGGGCTTCATATGCCACCCAACGACCGTCTGGCGACCAGGTTGGATGGCCCTCATATCCCGGGGTTTGGGTTAACCGACGAACCTCCCCGGTCTGTAGATCGAGCACATAGAGGTCCCAATAACCTTCTCGGTTGGATGAAAAAGCAATTGAATTTCCATCGGGGTGGACAGCGGGATCCCGATCATCCCAAGACCCAAACGTCAACTGAACCGGGACGCTCTCTCCAGTTCCATAGGCGAACAAATGACTGTATCCGTCGGGTCTTGCAGAATAGAATAGGGTGCCTTCGATGGGATCTCGAACTGGAAGCGGTGATGCGGTCTCAAGTTGAGCCGTTTCAGATGGGATCAGACTCGGCGTGGCAGTGTGGAGCAGGGATGTCGCCAGAGCAAGTACAGTAGGATCGATGGCTGTCGGTTGGGTGAGACCCTGCAAAGCAATTCCAGCCACGCCCAATACGATGATGATCGCCAACGCCAGCAGCAAGAGCAGTCGAAAACCCCACCGCTTTAGCCTCTGTCGGGATTTTTCCTGGTTTAAATTCGATGAATCAGATGACTCGTTCAAAGGTTTTCTACCCCAGCGAGGCGATTATACTCGCATAAGATGCGTTTGCGAGCAACGATGCAAGGAGGGTGCCATCATAAAGAAGCGAGAGCAGGAGTCCCTCATCTTGGCCAAAGAAACAGGTTGTCCTCCAACATGGGGTGGTCAGGTGAACTACATGCGTATACGTTCAGTCCTGGCAGCTCAACCATAATCCGGCTGATGTTCCAGGGTTCATAGGTTGAACAGTTCTCAAATCCAGGGATTCAGGAAGCTCTCTTTCCGATCGGAGGCGCAGGTTGCCTCCCGCAAGATTTATACCTCCCGTAGGTTCGGAACCTGCGAGAGGTTAGAATAAAAAACCCTCTGATATCCTCGCTTTCTTGAATATCAGAGGGATGTTGAACTTTGTTAGAAGGAGAGTTTGTACTTAATCATCCGTCCAGCGGACGGCCCCAATTCCTGCAGGTATCTGGAAATGTTCGGCGAAACCGCGCTTCATGCCCCCCTGGTTTCGGTAAGCTTGCAACAAACCATCAGGAACAAGCAGATATCTGGCGAAGTATTCAGCAGAATCTCGCAGGTGGGGTAGGAGAAGGTCGCTCAGTCCCATGGCGCGACCATGTTTGCTCGTGATCAACGCGCTGAGCATCTCGCGTGCAAGCGCATATCTGCGGTCTTCCGGCGCAAGATCGATCCGTACGAAAATACTCCCACGGTGGGTTGGAGGCCGAGCGAAGGTCGCGTCCCAGAGGCTTGAATACATATCCA
>CBDVCG010000027.1:0-11417 GCA_965372425.1 uncultured Anaerolineales bacterium | reverse complement strand
GTTGAGCAGGCAGATAGTTTTGATATTGTAAAACCTTCATGTCGTTTCAAATCTCTGAGATTCAGACGGATGCTGCAGTGTGAGCCCATTATGTGGGCTTATCGACAAAGCACAAAATCGGCGTGATCTGGAGGAGCGTCGTTGGACGGGTCTATGGGAAAAAGCCAGAATACCCTGATGATTGCTGCAGGGATGAATAACAAGGTGGGGGGGCGTTTTCCTTGGAAGATACCCAGCAGCAGGCTGCGGGGTTCTTCACTAGGGAGTGGATGAATAGCGGCGGGATCATGTTGATGGCGCCTCAGGTCCCACGATCGATCTCGCGAACACAAGGTATCCGGTATGCGACACCATCCTGTCCGTGGGTCTCAGACGAGCCGGGACTGGTTTATAGAACCTCAGCATAATTTCGGCGACTTCAATGATCCCAAATCCATGATTTTCCAATGCAAGGAGTAGTTCGCTCACCTGATTTGTCGTGGGAAGGATGCAGCCGAGAACACCCCCGTTGGTCAGGGCGTTTTTGACGGTGCCCAGGTACTTCTGCGGAAAGGGGAGATCCAGGAAGAATGCATCCACATCTTCCTCTTCAATGCCTTCATAAATATCGGCAAGATGGAACTCAACCCTATCAGCTAGTCCGATGAGGTTGAGATTTTCTTTAGCGAGAGCAAGCATGTCCTCCCGTCGTTCGTAGGAAATGACTTTGCCTGTACTTCCTACCATCCAGGCGAATGCAGTAGTGAGCGCTCCGGAACCAGAGCCGGCTTCGACAACACGCTTTCCAGGCGCAACCGATAACCGCAGCAAGATGTATCCGATATCTTTTGGAAAAATAATCTGCGTTTTTCTTCGGATCTCCAGGAGAACATCGCGCAAGGAGGGCTCGACAATCGTGAATGTTATTCCCAGATGGCTGAGGATCTCAGATCCCCAGGGTATGCTGATGATGTCATCGTGTTGGATCATACCTTTGTGCGTTTGTAATAATTTTCCCTCTTCCAGACGTAGAATCATGCGCTTTGTTTGATCGAGGAGAAGCATGGCCAGATCGCCGTTCTGCGTGAGTCTCACTAGGTCCCTCCATGGGCGAAATTATGAACACCCTTTGTCAGTTTACTTTATCTATCTCGGAGCGGAAATTTGACCGCGTGTTTTAAGAGCCACGATACGAAATACCTGCGCTCGTTTGACTTGAACGACATCGAAGCGCGCATCGAAACCAGCGTCCTCAAATCTTTCGAGTATCTGGATTTGGCCCCCTTCGTTACTCTGTCCTGTTATTCTAAATGCCCATCGAAGCACTATGTCCATTATCGAATTTCCCGTGATCTTCACATAGGCGACGACGATGAGTATACCTTCGGGACCCAGCACGCGGTACGCTTCGCTGAGGGTATCAGGGTCGAAAATGTACTCGCTCGGGAAAGTGGATACTAGCGTCCCAAAAATTGAAGACTCGAACGGAAGCCTCTCTGCTCTTCCTCGACACAAATTAATGGGACCCCCGATGGCTCTCAATTTGCGACTGGCCATCGCTGACATCTGACGTGATGGATCTACGCCGAACGCATTCCTTTTCCCCTCGTAAAGATCAACTTGCACATATCCGGGTCCATGTCCTAATTCTAATATCGGCCCTTCAGGAAAATTAATATGTACGGTCTTAATCCAGGTTTGCCATTCACCCCCGGAGCTCAACCATGCAACGATGTCATAAGACCAGGCGGCGGAAGTATAGAGGAGACCAAACAGCATCCGGAAGAACATCTGGAGGAATGAGTCTCGTTTTAAGTCCATGCGGTTTGGTAGGTTCTGAGCATGATCGAGTGCTTCTCAATACAATCCTGAAGCGCGGCCGAGGTGAGGATATCCCTCTCGAGATCGCGAGTCTCATGGTAACCGCTTGTAGACCTCAGTTCATCATCGGAGAAACCAGGGTGACACATCAGTTCAGAGACACCATCTGGAAGATTTGAGAGCAGATCGAGAGCGTGTCTGAGAGAAGCTGATTCCCCGAAGAAGCTGGCAAAGAAATTATCGGCTGATCGGATACCGTGGCGCACCATCATGGCATTTGCTCCTGATGATGCGAACTCAACACACTTCTGTGGATAAATTAATGAGATCTCCGGCTCATTGATGTCGACAGGAAAGGGAGGGCGGGTTGCGCAGTTATATTCCTGGCAAAGATCAAGATGAATCTGCCAGGTCTTTTCGCTCAACGCTGCGATGTGGTGGTGACTGTCGAGATGATCCAGAGTCGCACCTGCCTGCAGGAATGATTCGATTTGAGCTCGCCACTCGAGTTCAATATGGTCGCTGAGGACCGCATCGAGGTTATTCAGAAGATGATCGCGTGAGAGAAAAAAACCATCCTCCCCAATCAGGCTCGATACATGATCGGACCGAACTGTAGGTCTCCCGTAAGTTAAATTGAGATGCACGCCCATGCCTAATGAGGGGGTATTTTTGAGTGCGGTCTGGACATCCGAGATGGCAGACGGAATGTTGATCATGACTGTTGTGGTTGTAACGATACCTTGAAAATGTGCGCGCCGGATCCCACGTGAGATTTCCGGGGTGCGGCCATAGTCATCCGCATTAAGGATTAAGACCCGGGTCATGGCGCCAGGATGTCGAGTTTGGCGGGAAGCACCGAGTAGGAGATGTGGTCTAGAGATTCATGGCGGACCTCACCATCAATCTGAATTGGGGTTGTTGGTGAACAGTGGATCTCAAGGCGGCGTGTGTGGATCTGGTGGATGGCGGGATCATTCACATAATCTCCCGTTATTGTTCTTGGGAGCAAACTGAGCAACTTGCGTCTTGTGGGTGCGTATCCGTACACAAATGTCAGCATGCCATCCTGCGGGTCGGCGGCCGGGGCCATCTTAAAAATGCCTCCGGTAATTGGACAATTTCCAACCGAGATAAGCGAGACAGGACCTTCGAAGCTCCCGTCGTCCCACTCAAGGGTCATCTGCCAAACACGCTTATCGCCGATGGCTCTTAACGCGGCTACGAGGTACCTGATAACGCCCTTCAGCCATGTCATGCGGATGTTGTAGATCGTCACGACAGGCTCTAGCCCGATAGCAGAGTTATTATCGAAAATCCATTCATTTACCTTCCCGAGATCAATTCGACGTGTTTGTCCCTGTGCGATCACTTGTGCTGCCTCATGAAGAGACGTAGGAAGACCCAGGTTCACGACAAGATCGTTCGCTGTCCCAAGGGGAAGGACACCAAACGGTCCGAGAATACCTTCAGAGGCTTGGTATAACCCGTTCACAACCTCACTGATAGTCCCATCACCCCCGGCAGCGATGATGGGCGAGAAGCCCTCGCTTGATGCGGATGCAGCAAGTTGGATGGCATGGTTGGGGGCGTCCGATTCAACGAGGTGATAATCGATGCCCGCCGCCTCGAGCGCTTGCATTACCTCGGGGAGTCTCTCTTTCGCTTTCCAGCGGTCCGCATAAGGATTTAGAATGACATAAGCTGACATTTGATTAACCCCAAACCGTCAATGCATAGGCAGCCATACCGAGGAAAACTGCAAAACCTACGCTATCTGTGATGGCAGTTACGACAACGGAGGATGCCAGGGCGGGATCCTGTCCGATGGCTTTCAGAAACAGAGGGACGAGGGTCCCCACGAATGCAGCCACGAACATGTTCACGATCAAGGCCAGGCATAAGACGATGCCGATGATGTAATTGTCTGTCCATAAATAAACCCCTATCCCAACTACAAGACCGACGGCGATTCCGTCTATGAGACCGATCGCGGATTCTTTTAAAACTGTTTTCCAGGCATGCCGAAACTCTATTTCACCTAGGGCGATGGCTCTAACGATGATGGCAAGGCTCTGAGTGGCAGTATTCCCTCCTAGACCGGCGACCACAGATAGAAATGCAGCCAGAAGTGCAACTTGGGCGATGACAGATTCAAAGCGGGTGATCACCCACGACGCGAACAGCGCAGTGAGCGCACTCAAAAAGAGCCAGGGGAGCCGCCGTTTCACACTCAAACCTATAGAGCTGTCAATCGAGAGGTCCGCATCAGATACATTAGCCAGGCGGTAGATATCTTCGGTCGCCTCCTCTTCGAGAACTTCCATGGTGTCATCGTGGGTGATCACGCCCCAGAGGACACCGTCATCGCTCACGACTGGAAGAGCGGCGAGGTCATACCGGACCATCATACGCGCCACATCCTCCTGGTCCATCTCGGTCGTTGCGTAGCGAACATCAGAGTCCATAAAATCCTTCACTACCGACTCTGGTTGGGCAACGATGAGATCTCGGAGCCCGACGACACCCATTAACTTCTTATCTTCATCAACGACATATATGTAATAGGGTATGTCCGAGCCGGGGGTCTCTGAGCGTATGATCTCAATCGCTTCATGGGCGGTCTTGTGAGGAGGAATGCTCAGCAAGGCAGTCGTCATCAAGCCGCCAGCGGTCTCGTCTGGGTAGCTCAAGAGTGGAATAACAACTTCCGCACCCTCCATCTCTGCGATTGCGTTTGCTGCCATTTCGGGGGAAAGATCGCCAAGCACGTCAGCGGCCTCATCCGGTTCCATAGCATCGAGCAAGTCTGCGAGATACGTTGTTGAGAGTGACTCGGCAACATCGGCCGCCTCATCGTCCTCTAGCTCTTCAAGGATATCTGCAGCTTCTTCAATATCGAGTTCTGGGAGAAGGGTGAGCTGCTCCTGGTCTTTAAGGTCCGAGAATGCATCCGCACGGTCCGCAGGGTGGAGGCGGGTGAGGGACATGATGGCATCCTCGATGCGATTTGCCTCGAGGGCGGCTCTGATTTCATTGAGTGTGGCGTCGATCTGTGTTTGCTCCAGGTTCGTTCTCCGATGTTGTCTTCGGATTATGGGAAAAAGCTAAATACCCTCTTGCTTGCCGCAGTGATGAATGGCAAGCGGATTATGGGGATGGAAAACCCCATTAACGCTTTTTCCTTGAAAGATGCCCCGCAGCTTGCTGCGGTGTTCTCACTCATCAAATCATTCAGAATCTCGCACGAATCTGGTAGTAGCAACAAGAGCAGGCGCTGTCACCAGATCAAACCGAATTCCATCATTATGGGCAGCTTGCAGGAGAATTTCACTCAGAATGATCTTGACCATTGCTCTCGGCTGCAATCACGAGCATCCTCCCTCCGTCTTATGTGATGGAGGAATATGCTTGGAATTCTAGCACTACCTCAAGCTCGTCGCAAAAAACCTGATGGATGGAAACGTCAGCAGGTAGAGTTTAGATGTATCTATATGTTGAGGATTTTGATAGGGAGCAGGGCGAGATTACGAAGGATGCATTTCTCCGAGCACCAGATCGGGTGCTAAGATCTGACCATTTCGAAATAACTCAAGTTGGATGGTTTCACCTGGACTATAAGCGAAGAGTACATTTCTAAATGGATGTGATGCGTCGATTTTCTGCCCCATGATGGAGGTGAGGATATCACCCTCATTAATCCCGGCTTGCTCGGCGGGGCCACCTGGGACCACATCGGTAATCAACACACCCTCTTCGAGAGGAATCTCGTATCTGGCAGCCAGTTCCGGCGTGATCCATATCCAATGAATTCCCATAAATGGACGTGAGAAGAAACCCTTCTTGATAAGTTGATCGGCAACTTCACGGGAAAAGGTGCTGGGGATTGCAAATCCCAAACCCTCAGCGACAGTGTTGCTTCCACCGTTTCCCCGTACGATCAACGAATTTATCCCGATAACCTTCCCATCAAGATTGATGAGAGGTCCGCCAGAATTACCTTGATTGATGGCGGCGTCAGTTTGAATAAGACCCTCAAGAAAGTAATCCTGTGTGATTTCCAGCGTACGTTCAGTCGCGCTGACAACTCCCACGGTGACGGTGTTGGTAAAGTCTCCTAAAGGTGAACCGATGGCGATCACGGTTTCCCCAGGTTTCAATAGATCTGAATTTCCCCATTCTGCGATCGCTGGCATGCTCGTATTTGCAAACAAAATGGCGAGATCGGCGTAGGGTTCCGTACCAATGAGTTCCACCGGGAGTGTGGTGCCATCGAAAAGGACTACCTCGATGCGATCCGCACCATCGACCACATGGTTGTTGGTCACGATATGCCCATTGAATGAAATGATAAAACCCGATCCGGAACCACTTTGCTGGACGGTATCTCCGTTCCCTGTAGTCCTGGGCGGGAAGTGACTTACGACCGTCACCACCGCTGGAATAACAGTCCCGACAGATTGGGTGATGGCAGTATTGATATCGATCGAAATGGGCTGGATCGGGGCTTGTTCCCCTACAGTTTCGACAATTATTTCACGTTCTACAACGACAGTTGAGATTTGCGGCTCGATGGTCGCAAAGACGATCGTTCCCCCCACGAGTCCACCAATGATGCCAGCTAGAACTAGAAGGATAAGAAGCCGGAAGGGAGACCAACGCTTTTTTTGGGGTGAGATCTGCTGCCACTCCATCGGAGTCCTACCTTTCCAATCGCGAATGCATTCTTCGCGCTTGCCAACATTTTCAGCGTTCCTTTACTCACTCGGCGAATCGATCTACGTTCGAATCTTCTCTATACTCAACTATAGGACACGATGGAGGCAATGGATATTACTTTGGCTGACTGAGCATGGTTATGGGAAAAAGCCAGATTGTCCTTAGCTACAAGGATGAATGGCAAGCGGGAGTATGGTGATGGCAATCCCTTATTTAGCTTATTCACTTGCTGGAAGCCATATTTTCAGCGATCATTTCTAGCAGCACCTCGATCGCTTTGTCCAATTGAGGATCCGTTTCCGCTTCAAAATCTTCCTCGGTAAAGACGACTTCAAAATCAGGCAGAAGACCTTCTTGATCGATGAGGCGGCCTTCCGGTGTATACCAGCGCGCAACGGTTACTCTGAGTGCGCCTTCGTCATCGTCTAGTTCCAACCAGAATTGAACCGAGCCTTTTCCAAAAGAAGTCTCGCCCACGAGGACACCGCGCTCATAATCCTGGATTGCACCAGCCACAATTTCAGATGCCGAGGCAGATCCAGCATTGATGAGGACAACGAGCGGTAAGTCTGTCGCCAACCCTTTTCCAGAAGACTCATACGTTTCCTCGACTCCGTCGCCAAATTTTTCGGTGAGGATAAGCCCCTCAGCGATGAATTCGGAGCTCACATCAATGGCGGAATCAAGGAAGCCGCCTCCGTTTCCGCGCAAGTCCAGGATCATTCCGCTGGGCTCTTCTTCGAGGAGATCACGCAACGCACCTCTGAGTTCGCGGATAGTCTCACCAGAGAACGATAGTATACGCACATACCCGATACCATCTTCGAGAATCTCAATCTCTACACTTGAGACATCGATCTGCTCACGAACGACCTCGAACTCCAGCAGTTCGGGCACATCGGCTCTTCTGACTGTGAGCAAGACGGTCGAGCCTGCCGGTCCCATCACCTTGCGAATGACAATATTCCCATCCACTCCGGTCATGTCCTCGCCATCAATTGCGACCACCTCGTCGCCTGGTTTCATGCCTGCCTTTTCGGCTGGGGATCCTGGCATAGGGGAGATGATGGTTAAATACTCACCATCGGTATCCACCCACGCGCCAATCCCCTCGTAGGAACCGATCAAAGGGATGTTTGCCTGAATGTATTCATCCGGGTCCATATAGGATGTTTGTGGGTCGCCAATTGCTTCAAGCGCTCCATCGATTGCTCCCCGCATAAGCGCCTTGTCGTCCAACGGTTGGTCCACGTACTCCTCGTGCACCAGATTCCAAACTTGCCAGAACGGCTTGAAAAGGTCTTCCTCCTCTTGCGGAGGGGTTGAGGGGATGGCGGTCGGCTCGGCAAACCACGAAACTATGGGGGTATTTGTATTGGTGAGTAAGGTCGTGCCGGCCTGGGATAGAATGGTGCCGAGCACGAGGCCGGCAGAGAATATCCCGATTGCCAGGATCGCGCTGACAAGCACCGTTATGATGATAGTACCTGTTTTGTTCTTCATACTTTGGCTCCCGAAGAAGTAGCTAAGCGTAATGTGGAAAAATACCAGACGAATATGAGTAATCGGTGAAATCGTGATATCGCTCTATGTTATTAGCACGTCCCGTCGACGCCAATCCAAAGGTACACGCTCGTACGGAGGAGATCATTTTTCTGACGACCAGGATATCACTATCCAGACCTGGGGTGAAAGATAGAAGCGAAATGCTGTGCGCCTAATCCGTGTTTTTTTGATCCTGTGATGCAACCCAGGTGCGAAGCTCATCGGGTGGTCGTAAAACGTAATTCCAACAAAAGCCACGCGCCGAGCACCATCTTCAACAAGGTCGATCGCCTCCTCATAAAGGGAAAATTTAACTCCTCCTCACCGGTAAACGTGTGGATCCCTGTGTCCTCCAAAAACCTGTTTCTGGAATCAAGGAGCTTGCTCCTCCTCATCATTGCTGACATGTGATCCATCCAGGTTGGAGATTCGGCGATGAAGTTCGTCAATATCACGATCTTCAGCATCCCAAGGGATCACGAGCTCGCGAATAGATTTTTTTGCCAGAGGACTTGATGAACCACGTAAACGTAAACCTTCACGGATTAAACCAAAGTTGATAATAAAAACGATTCCGAGAATGACACCTACGATAACCCAGCCAGGCATGTCATCCATTAACTCACCCTTCGTCGAGATGGATCAGCAAGCTCGGGGATATACTCAACAAGGTCCGTAATTTCCTCGATGTGGTGGGTGATGATGGCGTCCCCCTCATTCGCTCCTACCAGAACCGTCGTCATACCTAGCTCTGCTGCGGGCATTAGATTAACACTCCGATCATCTGCAAGGATGCATGTCTTTGGGTCCGGAGAGTCCGCGATTTTCAAGGCTTGCGCATAGGCTTCTGGTCGGGGCTTGTTGGTGAAGTTAAGCGCATAGATATCGATGATGTCGTCGATTTGATCGCTCACGTCGAGCGCATTTAGCACTCGTTTTACGTGGGAATCTTGGGAATTCGTGAAGATGATCTTTTTAATACGAATGGAAGCTAGCATCTGCCGCAAGTGGGGGGCTGGTTCGATATATTCATGGATCGGGACATCATGCACGTACTCCAGGTAGTCGTCCGGATCGACCCCATGGTTTGCACGTAGACCATTAAGCGTAGTCCCATACTCACTGAGATAGCGCGCACGCAAATCCTGCGCATTTTCTTCGTTCATATCAAGACGGGTAACCATAAACCGCGTGATGCGGTCGCCAATCTTTTCCCATAGTCCGTTGGAATGCGGATAGAGGGTCTCGTCTAGATCCAGGAAGAGTGTCGAGTAATTTCTCATTCGAAAGGATCATCTTTCGACCACACTCGAATGCTGCTGTCCTCTGGAGGCGCCAGGTTTCGTCCGATGGAGAACCACCAAAGCGCAAAGAATCCACAAGCTGCGCCGACCGCAACGATCAGTTCCAGCCACGCGCCGCGATAGTTCGCCCAACGAGCGGAAAAGAAAATCATGGGAAGAAGAAGGACAAATAGGATGATCGCTCTCCTTCTTTTTACCGTTCGAGAACGGATGAGAAAAATGAGGAAATAGCCCAGGGACAATACGGCGGTGCTCAATAGATTCATCGAAGGAAGAACCTCTCTACATCCCTTTCCATGTGAACCAGGTGCATCATGAGTATAATCGAAGACGAAATTGGAGGTTAGCTTGCCCATCCGTGTTCTTCCTGACGAAGTGTCTTCCGCCATCGCGGCGGGAGAAGTCATAGAACGACCCGCCTCGGTCGTGAGGGAGCTCGTCGAGAATTCGCTGGATGCTGGCGCGTCCGAGGTATCAATTCGTGTCGAGGGGGGCGGACGAAGGCTCATCGAAGTGATTGATGATGGTGAAGGAATTCCAAAAGATGAAGTGATCCTGGCTGTTGCCCGATATGCCACATCCAAGCTGAAAAATACGCACGACCTCCAGTCCATCCAAACCTTGGGTTTCCGGGGGGAGGCGCTCGCCTCCATCGGTGCGGTTACGCGCATGGAGATTGAAACACGTTCCCAAGATGAGCCCATAGGAACTCGCTTGTGTGTTGAAGGTGGAAAAGTAGGACCGCCAAGTGCGATAGGTATCTCTCCTGGAACGATGGTGCGCGTGAAGGACCTTTTTTTTAATGTACCTGCTAGACGCGAATTTCTCAAGAGCGAGAGAACAGAACGCCAGAAGATCAGCGAATTTGTGAGCCGCTATGCGATGGCCTACGCTCAAATCCAATTTTCACTTGAGCTTGAGGGGAAACAGCGCTTTCAATCCACGGGTAGTGGGAACATCCGGGAAACGCTTGCTAAAGTATTTGGCAGCGAGAAGGCCGCAAGTTTTCTGCAAATCCAGACGATGGAGCATTCGAGAATCAACATCCATGGCTACGTGAGTCCCCCAGAAGTGAATCGGGGTACTCGCCGTGAGTTGACGTTTTTCGTCAATGGGCGTTGGGTCAGAGAGGCAAGTCTGAACGCAGCTGTATTGCAGGCATACCATGGATTACTTATGGTTGGTCGATTCCCTATGGCGGTGATTTTTCTTGAAATTTCACCCAGTGACGTCGATGTCAATGTGCATCCCGGAAAAACCGAGGTGAGATTTCGAGAGCCTGAGCTGATCTTCTCGGTGCTGCAGAGGGCCGTGAGAGCTGCACTGATCGGGCAATCTCCTGTTCCGGGCGTTGAGTTCGGAGGGCGTTGGGGTTCTCAATTAGATCGAGAGATCAGGGTGAATCCAGACTGGCAGCTCTCGAATGATCCCGCCGTCCAAGAGATGGAGAGTCGCGCTCGCCTTCAACCAGCTCTTGCAGGCAGCTCTGTTCCCCTTCTTCGCGCAGTTGGTCAAGTTGGAGCTTCATACCTTGTCGCTGAAGGTCCAGACGGTCTCTACCTCGTTGATCAGCATGCCGCGCATGAGCGTATTTTATTTGATGAGATGATGCTGGCACATGAACAAGGGAATATCGAGTCTCAGAGGCTTTTAGAACCCCTCACAGTCGAATTTCAACCTGGGTCGTCCACCGTGGTTGATGAGAATATGTCCATCCTGGGTGAGCTTGGTTTCGAGATCGAACCATTTGGGGAGAATGTGTTCCGTCTTCGAGCTGTCCCCGCCTTACTGGGAATACGAGATCCTGAACGCCTGTTACGTTCTGCCGTAGAGGACTTCGAAGAAGATGAAGCTCCTATGAGAGATGAACATGAAGCCCGCATTGCGGCGCGAGTTTGTAAACGAGCCGCAATTAAATCTGGTCAGGTTCTTTCGCTGGAGGAACAACAGAAGTTGTTAAGGGATCTGGATCAATGCAGTGTGCCGCGATCCTGTCCCCACGGGCGTCCGACGATGATCCACTTATCTGTGGATGCGCTGGAGCGTCAG
>CBDVCG010000026.1:0-11462 GCA_965372425.1 uncultured Anaerolineales bacterium | reverse complement strand
GACTCCCTGGCAGATCACCGCGCCACAAATGGAGCCCTTGTTGCGATTCGGCCTACAACCGGCGAGATTCTCGCCATGGTCGGTTCCCCTGATTTTAACAATGAAGATATCGACGGTCAGATCAACATGACTGTTCAACCGCGGCAGCCCGGGTCCTCATTTAAGCCGATCACCTATACCGCCGCTTTTGAGAAAGGCTGGACGCCGGCAACGCTTATCTGGGATGTTCCTTCTGAGTTCCCCCCCTCCGGGAATCCCGATGATCCCCGACCACCCTATGAACCGGTGAATTACGACGAGCGTTTCCACGGGCCTGTCCTGGTCCGTTCTGCGCTGGCAAATTCATACAACGTCCCCGCAGTGAAAGCATTGGACTTTGTAGGCATCTACGATGATCCAACCACTCCTGAGAAGGAAGGGCTTGTGTCCTTCGCTGAACGGGTTGGGATCACAACCTTCACGAGAGACGACTACGGATTAAGCTTGACGCTCGGCGGCGGCGATGTTTCGCTGCTCGAGCTCACCTCCGTTTACGCCACCTATGCAAATGGCGGTTCGAGAGTTCCACCGACGGGCATACTCCGCATCGAAGATAGCGCAGGCGCACTTGTATACGAGTTCGAACAGCCGGTGGCTGACCAGGTGATCCGACCTGAACACGCATATATGATTACAGATATCCTGAGCGATAATGCGGCCCGTACGCCAGCATTCGGCCCCAACTCGGATCTGCGGCTCCCGTTTCAAGCTGCGGCGAAGACGGGTACGACTAACGACTTCCGGGATAATTGGACCCTGGGGTACACGCCCGATTTTGCGGTAGGCGTTTGGGTAGGGAACGCAGACTACACGCCCATGGAAAAAACATCTGGTTTGAGCGGCGCCGCACCAATTTGGAATGAGGTCATGCAATTTGCCGCCGACCGGCTCTCAAACGGTCAGCCCAAGAGTTTTTCCCGTCCGCCGGGAATTATCGACGAAGTGATTTGTGCCCTCTCAGGTGCGAAACCTTCAGAATGGTGCCCAGCGCAGCGATCCGAAATTTTTTCTCATGACCAACCCCCTCTTCCGAAAGAGCAGGACCTGTGGCGAGAGGCTTGGATCGACACATACTCCCTTGAACTTGCCTCCGCCGAGTGTCCTGATTTTGCTGAAGAGAAACTGGGCATCAGCGTACACGATCCCTGGGCAAGGGAATGGCTGAAGGAAGATAAAAAAGGTAAAGCGTGGGCTGAAGAGTTGGGTTTCGAAGAGGACGAGGTCTTCTTTATCCCAAGTGAATTGTGCACGGAAGACAGCCCCCGACCCATCATCGCGTTCACGGATCCTAATCCGGGCTCCCTCATTTTTCAAAGCCCGCTTTCGGTGTTTGGTCGAGCAGCCGGGACCTCAGATTTCAAAGACTGGATCCTCGAGTACCAGGACGAGGACGGTCCTTCCGGGTGGCCCGATCTCATCAAGAGCGATTCTCCCTTTGAACAACCCGAGAAATTGTTCGATTGGGATATCCGGAGAATTGGAAATGGACGCATTATCTTGCGTCTGACTGTCCGCAGCAAACGCGGCGGGAAAGCTTCCGTCACCCTCCCGCTCGAAATCTTACAACCGACCCCCACACCAAATCCCACCCCCACGCCCACGATGACCATGACACCCACGCCCACGCAAACGAGCACGACTCTGCCGACGGACACAATAACCCCCACACCTACGCCATCGCCCACGCCTCCTTAGCCCAGGCATGGCGCGGGGAATACGCCCAGAGGCCTGCAGCTACAATGCAGATCTCCAATTGCACGCCCTCGATGCACCAATTTAAAAAGACGATGGTCTGCCAGACCATACGGTGTTGAATTGCGCGAGGATTACAGGGGGCTTGGATCAGTCCATCGATTAGAGAAGCGGCATCTGGGGATCTTGCTGTTCGGGCGGATCAATGAGCAGACGTTCAGCGAAGTTTTCACGCGTTAGCGTGGTCTCTGCTTCCAATCGACGGACATGTCGGAACTTGATTACCCGTGAGGAGTCCTGGATGAGATCGCGGATTCTGACGTCACGGCGAGATCTGTCGGCTACGAGCAGAGCACGACCTCCGGGGACGACATAGGTGGTGAGAACACCGCCATCCTCCGACTCGGTGAACAGCTTTCCCAGTGAAGCAGTCTCCATGACATGAAAGCGGTACCTCTCCGTGCCTCCCTTATCCAACCAGTCGATATCCTCATTTCCAATGACACGATATCCTAGGTGCGCCCCTAAATCACGAAGCGAGCTCATGATTTCATCCCGATCTCTGATCCGTGCATCCGATTTATCTTCGGACCTCAGTCGCCAAACCCCGAGGTTGGCATCAGGTTCAGCATAGGACTGCAGACACACTCGTATATACCTGCCGTCAGGGGTTAACATACCTCGCAGTTCTCGGCAGATTAGCGCTTCAAGCTCATCGGCAATGATGACCTCGTTTTCACGTAAGAACTGCAAAACAAGGATTTCCACCTGATCTGAAAGGGGTGATTCTGTTTCTCCCGGTTCAACCAACCAATATTGACCACTCTCTGGTTCCATTCCACGACCCAAATGCTGGAACATTTCACGGTCAGAAAGAACCTCTTCGAAGATCTCATCAATGTGCGATAACGGGTGTCGCAAGGAAGATGCCAGCCTCGGCGCGAGCGCTCTTTCAAGTGCCAGTTTTGACCAGCCAGCGACGTGAAGCGTGGCGTACGTTGCGGGTTCTCCGCGAGACTCAAGGGTGATCTTTGATGCAGATTCAAAGGTTGAACGGACGACATCCGGCGCTTCATCGGGCACCGATGCATCCATTGTCCACGTAAAATAAGCCTGCCGCTCAGCGCTCCGGTACGCAATTTCGTGTAAACGATGTCCTGCGCCATCAAAACCGGAGAGAACGGAGGCAATAAACCCCGGTTCTGCTTCAGGAACATAGGCAAAAGTTCTCGCTCCTTCTGCAAGGGCAGGTTCAAGGGACACAAGCGCAGTCTTCAATGCGCTTCCATGCCACGACCAATCATATCTACGTCTCCGTAAGGCGACCTTAATCGATCCAGCTTCTTCCCGGCCCCATAACCAGGCCGACCACAGTGCAGACAGTGTCCAATAGGCCTGGTTTGGACGAGGAGGTATGGTCAGGATTGCGCTCACGGATAACGAAGGAAGAGTTTGCACAAATTCGCGGATGGGACCAGGGTAGATAGCGACACATCCGGGGGCGAGATCTTCGCTGGTTGGCCAGGGCATGACACCGATGTCATGGTCGGGCATAGTCCAGGCTTCCACGCCCCGCTCTAATGCGCGCCAGACATTATGCTCGCGGTATCTCTGAGAAGCGATTAATTGCTTGGGCCTGGCACGACCCTCCGGGTGCCCCCACAAGGCATTGGCTTCATCAAACGCCGAAAGAAGTAGTGCATCGGCTGCACTTGCCAGGGGCTCTGCTATGCTCGTCTGATTGAGCTTGTTTACCAGAGTGATCAGACTGAAGATCGCTCGCCCAGGATATACCGAGAGCGCCGCTTCAGCATGTGTGCGGTCGGGATCATCCGGGGAGGCGACTTGTTCTAATGCCAGAGCGTACTGTAATCCATGCCGAGAATAATCTGCGGATCTGGCCCAATCATCCTCTGTCGTAGGGGTTTCACCTATGTGCCCACAACCTTCACACGCATATGCTTTGTCGGAAGGTCCGCCCAGTTCTCGATCCCAAACAAAGTAATCGACGATCACAGATCCCCCACATCGATTACATTCTGATCGGTATAAGTCGAGGATGAACAATTCCAGCCTCGTGTCGTCTTTTGGGATTGCTGCGATGTGTGCAAGAGCCGACTGGAGAGTCGTTTTTTCGAACGGCTGCAGGGTGCGTTTGATCACAAAGCGCGTGACCGGGTTGTTCGCTGCGATGATCAAAGCCCGTCCAGAAGCAGCGGTTTCCAAAGCCACACGTGGTGAAACGCCGAACGGATCGAGCAGAGGGGTACCCCCTTCTGGAATTCGCGCTAGGATGCGCGTAATCA
The DNA here is from genome assembly GCA_965372425.1 of uncultured Anaerolineales bacterium. Lineage (GTDB taxonomy): Bacteria > Chloroflexota > Anaerolineae > Anaerolineales > E44-bin32 > E44-bin32. The sequence continues at coordinate 7,425 of CBDVCG010000026.1, read as the reverse complement.
CACCATCATCTACTGGCGGGAGAAACCGAGCCAGCGGACCAGGATGTTCAGGCGATGTGCCAACCGGAAAGATGGCATCCATGTATTCAGTATAAGCTATTCCCAACACTCGAAGATAAAAATTCGCAAAAGATACCAGCTTCATAACCACACACGATCACGCCTTCATATTCATTCGTCTGGGCTCGGTGAGCTCCAGGATGGTTGTACAAGTACAACGCATCAATTAGACTCGTCCTAGGGGGCGCCTTGTGCGCACAACACGGACCTCGTGATGAAAAAAACATTTCAACCAGTCGGTACCTTGCTTTTCCTGTTCTTCATCGCCTCTTGTGCATCATCCGTCGCCGGGGAGCCCACTCCCATATCTGATGCGTTTGTTGATGCCGCCGTTCTATTGGCGCACGCGACGGAAACGAGTGAGCCGCCTGCTCACCCAGTCACTACGAAAACATCTTTATGGTTCAGCCTTGATTTGAACCCCGAGTCGCCCGAAACCTGGGCGCCGGCTATCGAAGCATATTTACAACATGGGGGGCTTCATGGATTATGGGTCGAGATGGAGAAGCTGGCAGGTGCACCGACTTGGCATCTCGATCTCATCGACCTGGAGTTCAACGGAAACGAGCAGGTGCACCTCGCCATTGTTCTGAGCGTGCTGGATTTGGATAACCCGACTGCCCACAGCCTCGTGCTCATCATCGTATGTAACCCCGATCAGTGTAAAATCGCACATCAACAAGTGTACGATGATGCTGCCGCTGGCCCTCCACACCTCTCTACACAAGATCTCGACGGGGACGGGATGACCGACTTGTTGGTCTCCAGCAAACGCTGCGGCGCACACACGTGCTTTCTCGAGGTTGAGGCGCTCGCCTGGCGTGAGGGGGGGTTGCGCAATGTGTTCAAGGGCCCAACGGACGACTTGCCCAACCCCGAGATTAGGCTCCGCGGACCACTCGAAAACGGTCGATTCATGATTGAAATCACCGCAACCGGCATCGGTTCGGCCGGCGCAGGACCCTTCAGGCAATTTACCCGCACATGGAGTTGGTCCGACGAACAAGATTTATTCGTCCAAACCATGGAAGTTTATCAAGACCCAGAATACCGCATCCATCAACTCCACGTTGCGGACGAGTTGTATGCCTCGGACGAATTGGAGGCGGCTAAAGCGGCATTTCTGAAGGTGGTTCGGGATGATGAACTTTCCGACTGGATCTCTGGAGGTGCAAACCTTCGAGCATATGCCTACTATCGCATAGGTCTGATTACCTTGTTGATGGACAGGCAGGCGAGGACACAAAATCCTTTCGTACAACTGCAGGATGCGCACCCTCCCGGCACGGAGGGTTCTGCGTACTCAGATCTCGCCGGAGTGTTCTGGGAAACATTTTCAGAAGGTCAGGATTGGTCGTCAGCTTGCCGCGCTGCCATTGAGTATGCCCGCGAGAACAACCAAACCATCGTCGAACCGCTGTACTATGGCTACGCCAATAAGACGTATACTGTTGAAGATATGTGTCCCTTTGGGGAGTAAGCTTTCGCATTCCATGCACGAATCTCATCCTGTATGTCGTGGATATTGCAATCAATTGGAAGGAAGAATCACATGACTCAGCTGCTTCCAATCGCACATTTCGAGACCCTTATGACGGCTCTCATCCAGCTCCTGGAGGACCTGGTTAAGCAGGAATCCCCCACAACCTCGAAAAACGACGTCGATGGTCTTGGGGAGCGAGTAGCGGAAGAGATGAGAGAACTGGGCGCTTTCGTGAAGCGATATCCACAAAGCGAAGTTGGAGATCATTGGCTTGGGTCGTGGGGCGATGGCGACGACGGAATATTGCTCATGTTCCATCTCGACACCGTCTATCCACGCGGCACATTGGAGGCGATGCCCTGGCGCGAGAGCGAGGGTTACATCATGGGTCCGGGTGTGCTGGATATGAAGGCCAGCATTGCCATGGCGCTGATCGCCATCAGAGCATCACGGGATGCAGGACAGCTCCCTCCAGCCAGATTGAGTATGCTGTGCACATCCGATGAAGAGACAGGAAGCCAGACATCGCGTGAGCTCATCGAGGAGCTGGCTCGAGGGCATGGCGTTGTTTTCTGCATGGAACCTGCATTGCGCGATGGTTCGCTGAAAACATGGAGAAAGGGGATCAGCAATTTCATCATTGAAACACGTGGGGTGTCGGCACACGCCGGTGCTTCCATTGAAGATGGTGTGAATGCCATCGTGGAAATGAGCCTTCAAATACCTGAGATCCTTGAGCTGCAGAACGACGAGGGTGAGACCACCATTAATATCGGCGTAATCGAGGGAGGAACCCGCTCTAACGTTGTCCCCCAGATGTGCCGAACCCGCGTGGATGTAAGGGCGAAAACTTTCACAGAGGGTGAGCGTGTTGCCGAAGCTCTGCAGCATTTGAAACCCAAACTCCCAGGCGCAGAGATTTATGTTTCAGGTGGATGGAACCGTCCACCGATGGAGCGATCTCTCCTGATCGGAGAGACCTTCGAAAAGGCACGATCCATCGCTGAAAAAATCGGACTTGGATTAACCGAAGGAGGTACTGGCGGGGGCTCAGATGCCAATTTCGTCGCACCACTGGGGATCCCGATCCTCGATGGGCTCGGCGCCATTGGAAAGGGTGCACACTCACACGACGAGAGAATTGAGAAAGGAACTCTCCCGGCAAGAACCGCGCTCATCTCCGCTTTGATCACGGCTTGGTGGAAAACGCCTTAAGCTCCGCTTGAAGGTCCTCAAAGCTCGTCATCGTTCCCATCCGGCGTAAGAACTCTTGCGGATCATCAATGGCATCCCAGAGCTGGCGGACAGCTTCCCCCACGGGATCATCTCCTGCCGCTCCCCCGGGGATATCCGCATAGGCGCCATGAAAAGCAAAGTAAGCTTGATTCAGGCGTCGAATTCTGTAACCATGCTCCCAGAACACACCACGCCTCTCCTCCATATACGTTTCAGCCTCTTCAATGAATCCCTGATCCAGGAGCTCATCCACTGTCACCCTCGTTTCGCGCATCTCGGCGCGAAAATCAAATTCGGGAGGATCATCCGGTTCGAGGGGTTTCAATGGACTTTCCTCTGGGATAAGAAAAGCATAATGTCCCTCGAGAACTTGGCGTCCGATCTCCTTGCCCATGAGATTCGCCGTCGTTTCATTCATCGTCCGTAATTCCGTATTCTCGTTGTAGCGTACACCGAGTGGACGGAGGCTCAAGTAATTATGGATCCACTCATGAGCCACCACCTCAACCACCCAACTCAAAGACGAGCTCTCCTGCACCATGGTGGGGTAGGTGCCCAAACCTCCCACCGGCACAACGAGCGTCGACACGTCAAGCGATGCTTCTACCTTCGATTCAAGCTCGATCTTCTCTTCAAGAGATATCTCGGTGTCCAAGGAGATATTCGCATCCTGACGAATAACCTCTCTCGGGGAGACGATCAAGGCGTGCGGAAGAGGTGAAAATTGAAATGCTACTGGCGGCATCGGTACACCGGCTAGTTCGATTCCCAGCTCAGAAACTATGAAAGCGATTTGCTCTTGAAGGATACTTTCAGCAATGGGTTGGAGATTCGCTTCCTGGCTTTGCAGCTTGCTCAGCACGTCTGTCTGGGCATCAACCAGGGGCGACACCTCGTCGATAGTCGGGTCCCCCAAGATTTCTTCAAGATAGCGTTCTTCACTTCGCACTTCATCCACGAGTTGGATGTAGTCCAACACAATGGCCTCTTGGTCTGTATCGTCTAGATAGGAGGATATACCGAGACCCCACTGACCTATTTTGACGGTAAAAGCATCCAGCGTCCAACTCAAAAAATTGAATTCATACGCGCGTGTAAATCTCTGAATATGATCGTTTACGTCCACCGACTGCAGCGTGCCTCCCGCAAGCAGCAGAAGTACCAAGACGAATAAAAATCCTCTCCAGCTAATCCAAAGAAACCGGCTAGCCCAACCTTGTCTATGCATAGCGGCATCATACCAGCCGGAAGCAAAGTGTCAATGGATGTCACTAAGGCGAAGAAAACATCGCCCGTCTGCCCTTTTCGTAGGGATTCCGCAGGGTCTCGCTGGGAGGATGTTTAGACTCCCTATGTTATAATCTCGTACTCTGGCAGCCGGATGAAGCACTCCGCTCCACATTTCTTATAATGAATTTCCTTGTCACTGGAACAGCAGGATTTCTAGGATCAGCTCTCTCCAATCGGCTAGCGCGAGAGGGGCATCAAGTCCGTGGTCTGGATGATCTTTCAGCCGGCGACCCTGGCCGCTTGAGCCCGGATATACTCTTCACCCGAGGGGACGTCACCGATCGGCCCAAGTTGTGGACACTCCTCCAGGATGTCGATTGTGTTTACCATCTTGCCGCAAAAGTATCCGTCCCTGAGTCTGTGCTCTACCCGCGTGAATACAACATCATCAATGTGGGAGGCACTGTCAGCGTGATGGAAGCCATGCGTGATGTGGGGGTTCGCAGGGTTGTATTTATCTCCTCTGGTGCGGTGTACGGCCATCAAGACCAGCAACCGCTGCGCGAAGAGATCTCACCCAATCCAGGATCTCCCTATGCTGTGTCCAAACTTGCTGCAGAACACTATGTTAGAACTATCGGTTCGCTGTGGGGCATAGAGACGGTCTCATTAAGAGTCTTCAATGCCTATGGACCCGGTCAGCCTTTATCGGTGGCGCATCCTCCGGTGATCCCACATTTCCTAAGACAGGCAGCACGCGGTGGAAGCATGGTCATCCACGGTAGTGGAGATCAAACAAGAGATTTCGTCTACCTTGACGATGTCGTTGAAGCCATGGTTGCCTCGGCTACAGCTCCTACCGTTGACCGATCCGTGATCAATATTGGAAGCGGTGAAGAAACCAGCATCCGAGATCTTTCTAAAACCATCCTAAAAATAGTGGACAAGGATGTGGAGCGAATCTTCAAAGAGGATCAGGACTCAGGCGCTCCTCGGATGCAGGCCGATATTCAAATGGCCACCTCAAAGCTGGGATACAAACCTCGATATTCGCTGGAGGAAGGTCTTGCGCAAATGGCTGCGGAGGACAGCCGCTTCCAGCCCAACGGTGATTAGCAACCGGGATCATTCCTGCATCTTTCCGCCCGTTATTTAATCAACTGCTCTATGGCACATGGGCGCACCAACCAAATTCGCTTGAACCATCATGATGAAATCGACAAGAATGACGCGAGATTTCTATCAACGATCTACACTGGCTGTCGCTCGCGAGTTGCTGGGTCAACGGTTGGTCAAACTAGAAGAAGATCACACACGGCTGAGCGGGACTATCATCGAAGTGGAAGCCTATATCGGGATAGACGACCTCGCATGTCACGCGCGCGCAGGTCGTACCGATAGGAACGAAACGATGTGGGGACCACCGGGGCACGCCTATGTCTATTTTATCTACGGTATGCACTGGATGTTGAACATAGTCACAGAAGAGGAAGGCAGACCCGCAGCCATATTAATTCGCGCCCTGCTCCCTGAAGAGGGAATCCCACGCATGATGGAGCGGCGGAATAGTCGGAAGAGAACACAACTCCTGAATGGACCGGCAAAACTGTGTCAGGCTTTCGGGATCACGCAAGCTACGGATGGGACAGACATGTGCGATTCAGAAGGGGATTTCTTCATCGAAGAAGCAGGACAAATTCCGGAAAATACCGTAACAACAGGGGCACGTGTGGGGTTAAATAATGTACCTGAACCCTGGAAGAGCGTCCCGTGGAGGTTTCTAGTACTTCCAGGATCATTCAATCGACAGGAGGGATTTGAAGAATGAAGTTACTCGAAGGCAAGACTGCCCTGGTATTTGGCGTAGCAAATGATCACTCAATAGGATGGGGAATCGCAAAAACCATGCACGAGCATGGGGCAAAACTAGCTTTTTCATACGCTGTAGATGCGCTAGAAAGGCGTGTTCGTCCACTGGCGGAATCGGTGGGCGCGGATTTTGTCGAAAAATGTGATCTGTCCAGCGATGATGAAATTGAGACTCTGTTTAAAAAAGTAGACAGCGACCTGGGTCCCTACGATATACTCGTCCACGCTGTCGCGTTCGCAGACCGGAATGAGCTGATGGGCGACTTTCATATGACGAGCCGTGAAGGCTTCCGGGTCGCCATGGATATCAGCGTTTACTCGTTCATCGCCCTCGCGCGCGCATCCATTCCCTTCATGCCCGATGGTGGCTGCATGCTCACGCTCTCCTACTATGCGAGCGAAAAGGTGTTCCCTAACTACAACGTCATGGCCATTGCGAAGGCGGCTCTAGAAAATACGACTCGATATCTGGCTGTTGACCTTGGTCCGAGCGGGATTCGAGTGAACGCAATTTCTCCCGGACCCATCCGTACGCTCTCTGCGGCTGGTGTAAGCGGATTCAAGAAACTCCACCGGGAGTTCGCCAATGTAAATCCGCTGCGCTCGAATGTGACCATTGAAGATGTTGGCGGCGCAGCCCTATGGCTGTCATCTGATTACGCCAAGAATGTCACCGGTGAGGTGCTCTACGTAGACTCAGGTTACAATATCCTCGGAGTAACAGTTCCAACCGACGACATCTAAATAGGAAAAACCACCTGGATAACCCTCGTGATTAACCGACTGCGCGCCGGTTCGTTTCCATACATGGACCCTGAACTTCGTCCTTTCAGGGCGCGTATCGGTCAACTCGCGATTTTTGCAACCTTCACAGCATTAGGCGTCTGGCTCATCGTCGATCTGATGCAATTGTGGAGGTCAGAGCTCATCAGGTTCGAAGATCTTTGGTTTGATTTTCTCTCCATCCTCTTTCTAGCTCTCAGCAGCGCATTAGCCTTACGTATGATTAAAAAGGGGAATATCGGCGCGGCTGGATTCACGCTGGCATTCGGGCTGTTCCTGTTTTCATTCTTTCGCATCATGCTTTTTCCTGAGGATCTTTACCTCCTCAGCGCAATTCTGCTGGCCCCCATCCTCGTGGTGGGGGGGATAACTGGCGGCTATTCCGCATTTATCTTTTCATCACTCGCCTCGTTGACCGTGATTTTCGCATCGCTCCGTCTATGGGACCTGGAGATGGAGCCAGCCTATCTTTATACACTCTCAGCAGGCTTAACTTTTCTATCCATCCAGATCGCGATCCAGCAAACGCTAGCTGTGCTGCTCGTCAGTCTTTCAAAGCATATCGAGCGAACGATTCAAAGGCTGCGCTCTCAAACAGAGCAGCTTACACTGCTCGCCCTTACGGATCCACTGACCGCTTTGGCCAATCGCAGATATTTGATCGAACAGCTCGAACGCGAATTCGCTCGCGCCAAACGATATCGCCGCCCACTAGCATTGCTCTATATTGACCTGGATGGCTTCAAAGCGATCAACGATCACTT
>CBDVCG010000025.1:0-11614 GCA_965372425.1 uncultured Anaerolineales bacterium | reverse complement strand
CTTTGGATTGATAGTCATCCTGACCCTTGCATTCACCCTGGGGTGCAACGCACTGTCGGAGCTCACCGCGCCTGAGGAGGTGCCGCCGACGGAACCGCCCCCTGCAACCGAAGCGCCAGAGCCGACGGCCATCGAGCAGCCGGTCGAGCGGGTCCAACTCGACCCCTGCATCTTGCTCACCGAGGAGGAAGTCGGCGCCGTCTTGGGGGGTCCGGTCCAAATCCAGCCCTCGATGGGAACTGGCGGCTGTGTGTACCTGCTGCAATCCGAGGATCCGAGCGTGATGGTGCAGCTGGCTCTCAGCGCAGCGCAGGGGAATGAAGCCAAGGTTTTCACCGTGCTGAGTTTGGGAATGCTGGCCGGGTTCAGCGGGGATCCGGAGATCCAAGCTGGGTTTGAGGAGGTGAACAGCCAGATCCCTGATCTGACATTGTTGGAAACCGTGAGCCGGATGGCAGAGCTCCTCCGGGGGACGGGGGTGAATTTGATCGAGGCGGATGGACCAGGAGAGCATGCGACCTGGATGGTTTACGAGGACGAGTACTATTCCCAGGGTACGCTAATCCTGGTGCGTGGGGAGGAGTACGTCTCTCTGACGCAAATCGGTGGCGACATGGCGGCTGCGTTTGAACAGCTGGGGAATCTGGGTGGTACGGTCTTCGACCGGCTACCTGAGTCGTTTTACATGCTGGATGAAGACGGGGATGGCTCATTCACCTTCAGCTTGAGTGAGGAAGATGAGCCGACGCCAACTATAGCCCCCGAACCGACCCTCCCACCGACGGTGGGTTGTGTGCCTGAAATGGTGTCGCCGCTCGAAGGGGCGACTCTAGACAATGGTTGCACGAATAAGACGGAACCGATCGTCTGGGAATTTGAGTGGTCGGCATGCCCAGGTGCACAAAGTTACGATCTGTTCGTCATCGGTGCGAGCGCAAAATATCCACTCATCGACATTCGCATACCCAACACGTCCTATCTAAGTCAAAAGACTGGCTACATTGCCGACCAGAATCGACTGGAATGGGGATGGAAAGTGCGAGCGATGCAGAACGATGTATGGGGCGAATGGACTCCCGTGAGAACGTTCGATGCCGAGCCTCTCGACACGGATTGCCCCTAGGGTGGCGGCTGATATAGTTCCATTCTCAATTAGGCAATCTTATCAGTGGTTTTGTCATGAATTTTCATGCGTTATGCTATGTTTTGACGGAAAGTCAATCAAACGAGGATTGCGAAGAATGAGACGCACGGGATTTCGTCCGCATAGACGAGATCTCGCCTGACCTAATACTACACAGTGTTGCTGAGGGCAAGATCGATCGTCTCTCGGTACTTCTTGATGGCTTTTCTGCCATCGGGCGTCATTCGGACCAGGGTCCGTGGTTTACGCCCATCGTAGGTCTTTTCAATCTGGACGTAACCAGCCTCATCGAGTTTTGTGAGATGTGATGAAAGGTTTCCCCACGTGAGCTCTGTGGCGTTCATCAGGAATAAAAAATCTGAACTCTCCAATGCGTAGAGAAAGAGGAGAATCATCAATCGGGCGGGTTCATGGACAACCCGATCGATGTCCGCTATTTGTCGGAAGACTTCCGCGCCAGACTTAGCTTTGCCCATCATCGTTTTCTTCCATGGGGATTGGGTATTTGCGCATAAAGCGTACGAGCAGGACGCTGCCAGTCCCGATGATGACTCCTGAAGCAATGGCCAGAGGCAGGTTGAAGGACAAATCCTCGAACCTTGTCAGTGCTACAGAGAGCAGGTATGCACCTCCGAGTAGCCATCCATACACATACAGCCGGGTCACGCCGAAGAGGTACCCCAGCAAACTGAACAAGCCGACCATGGCAAACATCACCGCGATCTCAACAGCCAGATCGCTGATCCATGAAGTGCTAGGCGATAAGGAAATTTGCGGTATCCTGCCAGGAGAAAGCAGAGTTGCGACTACGCAACCCAAAGTGAGCAACACCAGGCCAGTCGTCAGAGCTACAAGGAGCTTGGTCTTTGGAGTTCGTCGTTGTTTTGCATAACCAAGACGGGGTGTAGAGATATAGCGCCTCGCTGCAGATTGTCCAGCTACTAGAAGTGCCAAAACGACCAGAAACAGGACCAGGTTGAATTCCGGACCTAGCTGCTCCCGCGTGATGGGGTAGATACTCAACAGGAGCATGACTAGCCCTAAGAGAATGTCCCAGAGACCGTCCTCGTAGTTTGTGAGTTGAACAATTCTTTTTCGTGCTTTTCCGATTCCAATGGATGTTGACATCATTCCTCTCAATCTTGATAGTGATACTCGATTAACTTTGCGCCACAAAGAACTTGGCAGTAATTTATAACATGTCATTGCTTTTGTCAACCCTTGTTGTTGATCTCACGACTCCAAACCGTGTCAGCTGAGGTTAGAGCCAGGTTGAACGGATTTTTTGGGGGATTTCACAAGGTTGATATCGTTCGAGTCGCGGCAGGGGCGCCTCAGTATCCTGGATACTCTAAAGTATCCAGGATACTTAATTGTCTATCCACTCGTTCCTACGCTTCCCCTCGTGCCCATGCTCCCGCGTGGGAACGAAAATAACAAGGTCATGTGCTAGCTTGGTTTCCATGTTTGAGATATCCCTCACTGGAATAAATATATCTTGGCGTGAGGAAAGGCAATTTCCTCACTGAGGAAACCTCATTATCTCCCGCAGGAACGTCTCATTCATCAATGAGGTAATTAATTCGCCCGCTGTCGTATTGCGTGTCATCAGGTCATCGAGCCCTTGTATCACCAACTTCCCCTCGTGCCCCACGCAGGAACATGGGCACGAGAGAATCCATCAAAGCGGGACATGGCGCAATAAGGGACAAGAGCCATGCCCCGTTTTGCGCTTAATTCCACGAAAAGACCACCTAATTAGAGATGGGGGGTATTACGCAGAGGCAGGGTGGAAGCCGCCTATGCTCCAGGTTGCACCGAGGTCCCGCATCCACGATAATCGGATCATCACGAAAGAAAACTTGCATTCGGGTGAAATTTGGGAGCCCGGTCAGGTTTTGGGGTGAGATTACGGGTTTCCAATCATGACAAATGTGGGGGTTCAGAGGCAGTTCGATTTCCGCTAGAATTCAACCATTACCTACCCCTGCCTGTTGTTTTCCAAGTTCAGTTGTTCCGAGCGAAATGGAGAGGAATCCCGATGAAACCAAACAAAACACTGCTCTTTGGATTGATAGTCATCCTGACCCTTGCATTCACCCTGGGGTGCAACGCACTGTCGGAGCTCACCGCGCCTGAGGAGGTGCCGCCGACGGAACCGCCCCCTGCAACCGAAGCGCCAGAGCCGACGGCCATCGAGCAGCCGGTCGAGCGGGTCCAACTCGACCCCTGCATCTTGCTCACCGAGGAGGAAGTCGGCGCCGTCTTGGGGGGTCCGGTCCAAATCCAGCCCTCGATGGGAACTGGCGGCTGTGTGTACCTGCTGCAATCCGAGGATCCGAGCGTGATGGTGCAGCTGGCTCTCAGCGCAGCGCAGGGGAATGAAGCCAAGGTTTTCACCGTGCTGAGTTTGGGAATGCTGGCCGGGTTCAGCGGGGATCCGGAGATCCAAGCTGGGTTTGAGGAGGTGAACAGCCAGATCCCTGATCTGACATTGTTGGAAACCGTGAGCCGGATGGCAGAGCTCCTCCGGGGGACGGGGGTGAATTTGATCGAGGCGGATGGACCAGGAGAGCATGCGACCTGGATGGTTTACGAGGACGAGTACTATTCCCAGGGTACGCTAATCCTGGTGCGTGGGGAGGAGTACGTCTCTCTGACGCAAATCGGTGGCGACATGGCGGCTGCGTTTGAACAGCTGGGGAATCTGGGTGGTACGGTCTTCGACCGGCTACCTGAGTCGTTTTACATGCTGGATGAAGACGGGGATGGCTCATTCACCTTCAGCTTGAGTGAGGAAGATGAGCCGACGCCAACTATAGCCCCCGAACCGACCCTCCCACCGACGGTGGGTTGTGTGCCTGAAATGGTGTCGCCGCTCGAAGGGGCGACTCTAGACAATGGTTGCACGAATAAGACGGAACCGATCGTCTGGGAATTTGAGTGGTCGGCATGCCCAGGTGCACAAAGTTACGATCTGTTCGTCATCGGTGCGAGCGCAAAATATCCACTCATCGACATTCGCATACCCAACACGTCCTATCTAAGTCAAAAGACTGGCTACATTGCCGACCAGAATCGACTGGAATGGGGATGGAAAGTGCGAGCGATGCAGAACGATGTATGGGGCGAATGGACTCCCGTGAGAACGTTCGATGCCGAGCCTCTCGACACGGATTGCCCCTAGGGTGGCGGCTGATATAGTTCCATTCTCAATTAGGCAATCTTATCAGTGGTTTTGTCATGAATTTTCATGCGTTATGCTATGTTTTGACGGAAAGTCAATCAAACGAGGATTGCGAAGAATGAGACGCACGGGATTTCGTCCGCATAGACGAGATCTCGCCTGACCTAATACTACACAGTGTTGCTGAGGGCAAGATCGATCGTCTCTCGGTACTTCTTGATGGCTTTTCTGCCATCGGGCGTCATTCGGACCAGGGTCCGTGGTTTACGCCCATCGTAGGTCTTTTCAATCTGGACGTAACCAGCCTCATCGAGTTTTGTGAGATGTGATGAAAGGTTTCCCCACGTGAGCTCTGTGGCGTTCATCAGGAATAAAAAATCTGAACTCTCCAATGCGTAGAGAAAGAGGAGAATCATCAATCGGGCGGGTTCATGGACAACCCGATCGATGTCCGCTATTTGTCGGAAGACTTCCGCGCCAGACTTAGCTTTGCCCATCATCGTTTTCTTCCATGGGGATTGGGTATTTGCGCATAAAGCGTACGAGCAGGACGCTGCCAGTCCCGATGATGACTCCTGAAGCAATGGCCAGAGGCAGGTTGAAGGACAAATCCTCGAACCTTGTCAGTGCTACAGAGAGCAGGTATGCACCTCCGAGTAGCCATCCATACACATACAGCCGGGTCACGCCGAAGAGGTACCCCAGCAAACTGAACAAGCCGACCATGGCAAACATCACCGCGATCTCAACAGCCAGATCGCTGATCCATGAAGTGCTAGGCGATAAGGAAATTTGCGGTATCCTGCCAGGAGAAAGCAGAGTTGCGACTACGCAACCCAAAGTGAGCAACACCAGGCCAGTCGTCAGAGCTACAAGGAGCTTGGTCTTTGGAGTTCGTCGTTGTTTTGCATAACCAAGACGGGGTGTAGAGATATAGCGCCTCGCTGCAGATTGTCCAGCTACTAGAAGTGCCAAAACGACCAGAAACAGGACCAGGTTGAATTCCGGACCTAGCTGCTCCCGCGTGATGGGGTAGATACTCAACAGGAGCATGACTAGCCCTAAGAGAATGTCCCAGAGACCGTCCTCGTAGTTTGTGAGTTGAACAATTCTTTTTCGTGCTTTTCCGATTCCAATGGATGTTGACATCATTCCTCTCAATCTTGATAGTGATACTCGATTAACTTTGCGCCACAAAGAACTTGGCAGTAATTTATAACATGTCATTGCTTTTGTCAACCCTTGTTGTTGATCTCACGACTCCAAACCGTGTCAGCTGAGGTTAGAGCCAGGTTGAACGGATTTTTTGGGGGATTTCACAAGGTTGATATCGTTCGAGTCGCGGCAGGGGCGCCTCAGTATCCTGGATACTCTAAAGTATCCAGGATACTTAATTGTCTGTGGGAGTTCGGCTACATGGAGAGACTGGTGGATACTCAACCAGGGGGTCCATACGGTTTAAAAACCCATGCACCGGGGTGATGTTTAAATCCAATGTGAGGGTAATACTCCATAGCGGAGGGCGCGGATAGAAGGAAAAGCGTGCATCTCGGTCCGAGCAGTTCCTGCGTATGACGGATGAGGGCTTTTCCAATCCCTGCTTTTTGAAAATAGACATCCACCGCGAGATCGGACAGGTAGCAGCAATAACTGAAGTCGGTGACCGAACGTGCAACACCAACCAGGTCGTCGCCAAGCCAGGCAGTTACGAGAGGATCGGCGTTCTCGAGCATCTGAGCCATGCAATCACGGTCATCGACCGGACGCCGTTCGGCGGGTGTGGATCGTTCGAGGACGCTGATGAATTGATCGATGGATATCTTACGTCCGGTTGAATATTCGATCATCGCATTAATCCTTATATATACGATACGAGATGTGAGAGGTTTTTATCCTACATGCCTGGGTATTTCTGCTATTTGAGTCTACGATTTCCTAGACCTTACAGACAACTTTCAATTGAGACTCCGACGAGAAAATCATGGCATAATCCTGGTGCACATTTACAGCGGGCAACCTCCGCCCGTAGTTTCCTCCGCCCTGGTCGCCGATGGCGACCTTGTGCGTTAAAGATAACACCCTCACCAACCGCACACGTCGAACTCCTTGATTGCAGCCTTGGGTTTGCTCTGCCGAACGCTCCATTTTATAATCAGACTTAATCCGAATGTCACTAGACATGACACTGCAGTAGCCATTACGCTGTGTACCAGATAGAAGTCAAATTCAAGTTCCCACGGAGAAAATATCATGGCCGATCTAAAAACAACGTATATGGGGTTGGAATTGAAGAATCCCGTCGTCCCTTCCGCATCACCGCTCAGTCGTGAACTGGGGGATATAAAGGCCCTTGAAGATGCCGGCGCAAGCGCAGTTGTAATGTACTCGCTCTTTGAAGAGCAAATCGCCCTCGAAACGGGGGAATTCTCCCACTTACTGTCCGATGGCGCGCTCAGCATCGCAGATCCTACAGTGTACTTTCCGCATCGACATGAATATCCTCGCGATCCGGACGAATATGTTGAACATGTACGCAAGGCAAAAGAGGCTGTAGGAATACCAATCATTGCCAGTATGAATGGAACGAGCAGGGGAGGGTGGCTGGATTATGCCCAGAAAATTGAAGAAGCAGGCGCGGATGCCGTTGTCCTGAACATTTATTTTATCCCTACTTCCGATACACTGTTCGGCTTGGATATCGAGACCCTTTATATGGATATTCTTGGGGATGTTAAGAAACGGGTGAAGATTCCTGTCGCGGTAAAGTTGAGCCCGTTTTTCAGCGCACTGCCGAACTTTGCCGTGCGCCTCGACGAGGCCGGGGCGGATGCAATTGTGCTCTTCAACCGCTTCTATCAACCAGATGTGGATGTGGCCAAGAAAGAAGTTCTTCCACAGTTGTCATTGAGTCGTCCGGAAGATATTCTCCTGGCCCTGCGTTGGACTGCCATCTTATACGACCAGGTCGATTGTTCCCTGGCGCTCACAAGTGGGATTCATTCAGCGGATGCTGTCATCAAAGCTGTCATGGTGGGGGCTGATATTGCGAATGTTTGCTCCGTGCTGCTTATGCATGGGATTGAGAAATTGGACGAAATCGTCAAAAATCTCGATGCTCGGATGGATGAGATTGGGGCTTCTTCGATCGATGAAATAAAAGGTTCCATGAGCCTGGGGAACTATGTAGAGCCCACGGCTTTTGAGCGCTCAAGCTACATCAAGCTTCTCCAGAGCTATGGGAGGATCTGATCAATTACGAATTTCAGGTTCTCCTCCAAATTGTGTAGGTGACCAGGTGGATTCAGGTTGCCCTGTAGATAATGCAATAGGGAACCCTCAACCCAACCCCTCTCCCTACTTGCTGGAAGAGGGGTAACGAACGCCATAATGTGGGGGGAAGTATATGGCGGGAAGCTTTCCTCTCCCCGGTGGGAAGATGATCCCGGAAGGCATTATGCGCTTTCGGGATTTTTGTATTCGAGGGGCTCATCCTGTCCAGCCAGCGCTCGAGCGCGGAGCCACGGAGGCAGATTTTGTTTATCCATGAGAACTGACCGCAGATCGAAAATCTGGTCTCTTAACCCCGCTGCTTTTTCGAACTCGAGAGCTTCCGCCGCTTGCCGCATCTGATCCTCGAGTTCGTTGATCAATCTGACCAGCTCTTTTTCCGGCATCTCTGCAGGTTGGAACGCATCATACTCGCCGCCTTCCTCTGCGATGGCGCGGGCGGCAACCTGGTCGGTTAAATCTCGAATTTCTTTTACGATACTCTCGGGCTGGATCCCGTGTTCTTCGTTGTAAGCTATCTGGATCTCTCTGCGTCGATCGGTCTCATCGATGGCCTTTCTCATCGAATCCGTGACATTATCCGCATACATGATCACGCGACCTTCCACGTGTCGTGATGCTCGTCCAATGGTCTGAATCAGGGCTGTCCCGGAGCGTAAAAAGCCCTCTTTATCTGCATCCAGGATGGCAACGAGGGACACCTCCGGTAAGTCTAATCCTTCTCGAAGGAGATTGATGCCCACGACGACGTCATGAACGCCCAACCTGAGATCACGCAGGATCCCCACCCGTTCGATCGTGTCGATTTCTGAATGCAGGTAATGAACTTTGATGCCCATGTCGAGAAGGTAGTCCGAGAGGTCCTCCGCCATGCGTTTGGTAAGCGTAGTGACGAGCACGCGCTGACCAATCTGAACTCGAGATTGAATCTCCCCTACAAGATCATCGATCTGACCGGTAACCGGTCTCACCTCGACGAGTGGATCGACCAGACCCGTAGGTCGGATAATCTGTTCGACGACCTGAGAGGCGACCCCAAGCTCGTAGGGTCCTGGAGTCGCTGATGTGTAAATGACCTGACCCACGCGCGTCTCAAATTCCTCGAAGGTCAGGGGGCGGTTATCCAATGCGGATGGAAGTCTGAAACCAAATTCGACGAGCGTCTCTTTGCGTGAGCGGTCGCCCTTGAACATGCCCCTAACCTGGGGGATGGTCATATGACCTTCATCGACGACGAGAAGGTAATCTTGTGGAAAATAATCAATCAAAGTCCAGGGCGGTGAACCGGCGGACCTTTGATCGAGGTGCCGGGAGTAGTTTTCAATACCCGAGCAGTACCCGACCTCGCGCAGCATTTCGAGATCATACTTTGTTCGCTGTTCGATACGCTGTGTTTCGAGATGTTTCCCCTCGGCTTGGTAGTGGGCCAAATGATCCACGAGTTCGCGCTCGATACCTTCGATCGCACTTTCAAGCTTTTGCTCTTCCGTAATGAAATGCTTCGCCGGGTAGATGCTCGCGTGGCTGAGGTCTGTGAGAATCTCACCGGTCAGGGGGTTGAATTCCACGATGCGTTCGAGTTCATCACCGAAGAAGCTTAGTCTAAGTCCCGAGTCGTCGTAGGCTGGGAGAACTTCGAGCGAATCACCCCGCACGCGAAATACCCCCGGGCGAAGCTCGATGTCATTCCGTTGATAGCGACATTCTATCAACTGGCGCAGCAGCGCCTCACGCCGATAGCGCTCTCCTTTGGATAGATGGATCACCACGCGATCGTAAGCTTCAGGGCTGCCGATGCCGAAAATGCATGAGACAGAAGCGACCACGATCACATCTCTATGAGAGAGGACTGATGTCGTCGCGCTCAACCGAAGACGCTCGATCTCTTCGTTGATATTGGTTTCTTTCTCGATATAAAGATCGTGCTTGGGGACATAAGCTTCCGGCTGGTAGTAGTCATAGTAAGACACAAAATATTCGACAGCGTTCTCGGGAAAGAAGGACTTAAACTCAGCGTATAGCTGGGCGCCGAGCGTCTTGTTGTGTGCAAGAACCAGCGTAGGGCGCTGAACGGCCTCGATCACATTTGCAATTGTGTACGTTTTCCCGGTACCTGTCGCGCCCAATAGCACCTGATGCTTATCCCCCCGCTTTAATCCCTCGACAAGCTTCGAAACAGCTTCAGGTTGATCCCCCGTAGGCTGGTATGGGGCATGTAATTTAAACTCAGTCATGCACATAATCCCTTATCGAACAAATGGTCTAGGATTGTATCATGCTTCCTGATTGGTTTATGTGTGAGCGAACCGTGCTCGTAGCAGTGATTTACCACTCTCGAAAAAAGGTTGTGGGGTCATTCGTGGACATAGATGGGATTGCTGAGAATCCAGGTGCGAATTTTTCCCCGGTACTCAATAAGGATCTCAACTCGATAAGCGCCTGGTTGGCTGACCGTGTGAACAGCATTATCTGCGGCTATCCATTCACGCACCAAAGATCCCTCACGGATGAGTCGGATGGTGGACTTTTGGGGAACGCATACTTGGAGGGTGATACCGAAGGTTAGATCGATCGATTCTCCCATGCCGACGTCACCCCGGTCGCCGTGTGCAATGAATCGGAACCCGCGTGTGGATTGTGGGAGATCGTAACCTATAAAACAGTGACCATTCCGAATGTTGTGAAAAAGCCTGCGGCGATCAACCTGCACTTCACCTGAAAATGCCTCATCCATGAGCACATGAGTGTTAACCGTTTTGAATAGGAATTCATATGGAAAGATGACGCGTGATAGGGGGCCGAGCTTGTATGGTGTCGCATGAGCATCGGCGCCGCCAATTCCCACGACGTGTTTGCCATCAGCAAGCATGCGGTCCCAGCGATCGAGCACATCCTGGTAAGGACCGCACGAACTGAAAGAGGGGAAGTATGCGTAGAAGAAGGCAGCCGGAATTGAGCTGAGATGAGATTTAAATTCGCTCATGAAGTTCCAGATTTCCAATCCTGTGAACCCATCCACCTCCCAGTCGACCCACGAAAGATCGGGTTCGTTGAAACGGCCTACTTCCGGGTCGATGGGATGGGCAATAAATGATAAACCTCCTTCATTCTGAATCGTGTCGATCAAGCGTTGAGCATCATCCGCATAGGGCGCCAATTCGCATCGGGCTTCATAGGCGAGCAAGTGGTTTTTTTGGGGGATTCTATTCCGATCGTGCAGCTCCTCCCCGGTGAGAAGAAGGACCCTACGGCGATCAAGGTAGCGATAGCCGTCCATCCCGTCCACCCAGATGTTGTGATCCGTCACCACGACAAAATCGAGCTCCGCCTGGATAGCTGCTAAAGCGATCTCATCGTGAGTTCCATGCCCGTCAGAGTAGGGAGTGTGAACATGCAGATTGCCGACATATTCGTACGCCATATCCGGGCTCCAGGATGGAACTGGGAGATTGGGTGAACCGTTACGATCCCGCTCTGTTTCGGCCCGCATCTCCGGGTGTGATTAATTGGGCGCCAACTTCTGCGCATATCCCGATGAGCTGTTGGCGCTGCGCAGATGAAAGCGGCGCAAGATGTGTGACTACGAACTCGATCTTCTCATCGAGTAGACTCTTTACCATGAGATTCCATGCTTCGCCTGCAGGGACATCATCTACAAGAACGGACAAGTGATCGACATCATAAGGGCCAATGAGCCCCTCGAGTTCTCGTTTAAAATCAGTATCCATGTGCAACCAGCGGAAGGAGGGTCCCGTCTCTGGGTTCTCTAGAGGATGGCGTTCAACGATGTAAACAACGATGGGACGCAGATTTTGATCCGGCATAATCATCCAAACGTTCAGGTGAAGAAACGGCTGAAACTAAAGAGTAACATAGAGGGCATGGGGCTGCAATTCTTGGGATTGAACATTCAATTGAACGGGCATTCTTGGGAGTGGGTAAGCTCTGTTTTGGGAGGGTTAAAGATGGATAACCACGAACTTGCGGATAAATTT
>CBDVCG010000024.1:0-11660 GCA_965372425.1 uncultured Anaerolineales bacterium | reverse complement strand
GGTTCTGATCCTGTCTTGATGCTCGATGCGCCCATCCCAGCGACCAGGTCCGTACTGGAGAAAACGAAGTTAAACATCGATCAGATCGACATCATCGAACTTAATGAAGCCTTCGCTTCCGTTGTACTTGCCTGGCAAAAGGAAATCGGCGGAGATATGCAGCGCGTAAATCCAAATGGCGGCGCAATTGCCCATGGTCATCCACTGGGCGCCACCGGAGCGGTACTTATGACAAAACTTGTCCATGCGCTGCAGGACAAGAAACTGCGTTATGGCTTGCAGGCGATGTGCATCGGGCATGGGATGGCTACGGCGACGGTGATCGAAAGAGTGTAAAGAAAACTACTCAAGAGAAAGCCCGATCCTGGTCTGCTCACTCACCGGACAGCGCGGACCGTCGGCTTACCATTCGGGGTAGCATGCGCGAGCATCATTGTTTCAGAGAAAAGAGGTTCGATAATGTCTCAAAGAGGGCTGGGTTCAAATCATCAAAGCGCGAATCGGCCCCAGAGATGGCCAGCAAAAAACTGATGAGCATGCCAAGAAATACTGTTGTGAGGATGAATATTACAGCCAGAGGTCCTTTTAGAGGAAACCCGCGTGTTGCCTCGTAGAGCAGCCATGCTCCAACCGCAGCCAGGATTGCAAACAAGGGAACAGCGTCCAAAAAATATCGGGTTGCTACCCAGAAGAAAAGAAATATTGGTGTTGCTGCGAGTATCGCTGCAAACAAAATGACCCAGATGGTTCGGCGAAAGCCAGGATTCCTACTTTGCGTTTGCTTATCCTCAGGTACACGCTTTTCGTCGATGTTCCGAAGCCGCCAATTACAAAGCATTTCCCATACTAAAAATCCTACGAGAAAAATTGTTGGCATGGCAACAAGAATGCCTGTGATGTCCTCAATGTGATACTCATCCGGTATGTTGAAACGTGCCAGAAACATGGATACCGCGGACAACTCTCGCCACAATGGCCTAATGATGGGAAACATCGCACGAAACTGTAACGGAGCGATGAGAAGGTAGAACAAGTTCGGTAGCAAGTAAATTGGGTTGAATACAAGACCACTCTCCAGCATCCGAGGTAGATCGTTTCTGCTCATCATGTAACGGAAACCTGTCTCCAGAAAGTTGCCATAGCGAACGTAATTGTAGAAACCAATAAGTGCGACCCCGAGTACAAGTGGCATAATGAGCATTACAGACTTTTTCATTCCTTCATATATCTGTCTCTTGCCGTTTTTCGTAGAGTACAAACTTATTGCTGTTGCAAGTGTGAGTATTCCAATTGCCCCTACTAGTAACATTCTCGACCCAAACGCAAGTGACCATAGTGCTCCAACTAAAAACAATCGCCAGTTTTCCCTTTTTGAACCATCAAGCACAGGAATAACGAAGAATAAACCGGCAAGGAGGAACGCTTGACCGCTGGCAATTGCCGCGGGATAAATGGTTGGCCAATTGAGAACCCAAAGGATAGGATGGGCAGTCGCTACAATAAGAATGCCCACCACAAAGAGCCACCCTGGAAGTGCAGGGAAGTACTTGTGTCTGAGATTGAGGAGAATGAGCACAGAGAACACGAAAATGAAGCTAACTGCCACAAATACGATGTGCTCATCACCCACGGTACGGGAAGTAGCGATTTGCCATAACGCCACAACAGCTGCTGGCGCGGGCCCCCAGTAGATGAAATATTTTCCTTCGAAATAAGATGCATCTGGGATAACCCGGATACCTGGACGCTCATCAGTGGGATAAGGATTCTCCAATTCTGCAAGCTGTGGGTCCGGCTCGATCAGCAACGCTACTTGGCCTTGTGTGAAAGATTCCGCAAGCATTTCATAAAAGTTGGATGTGCTTGGCCAAGTCGTCATGTGACCAACGCTGACAAACCAGATATACAATAGCTCCACAGCAATAAACAGCACAACCAGGGCCAAACCTCTTCGTGGCGCAGCTAAAGTGGAACTGATCGATCGTCGAGCGGCTTTTTTTTGCCTTCCATACTGATCCGTGGACTCACTTAAATCATCGACATATGACCCGCCAATCTGCGCGACTTCTGGCGGCTCTGACAGCCTAGATATGTCAGGTACTCGCGCTGATTGCCGATCAAAAATCATCTCAATCCTAGAAATCAAGCCAGGAGACCATGGATGGGTAATCAATCGGCGGTCAATCACTTCTATGATTTTTAATCCAATCGGAAAGAACAAACCCGCCAATCCGAGTATCAGAATCCATATCCGCAAAGGCCCCCACTCGTTATCGGCGTCAGCCCCTATGGATCCTGCCACAAGAGCAATGATAATCATCCCTGTGGCAGGAACGATCACGAGCCAAGGTAGTATTCGACAAAATAGAGGTCTCTTCATATTCTTTTCATAACAGTAAAAATCTAATCGCATCAATCGTGAATATTCATCGAGTATGCTACTCTTGTCTCAATCGTTGAGCAAGACCACCGGAGTTCACTCATTCGTTGTGCCAGCGCGGTGCATAGGACAAAACTCCTCCAGGCGATGTGCATCGACATGGAATGGCGACGGCGACTTTTATCGAGGGGGGGATATCTAAGAACATTCCTACATACAAAGATACAACCGTATGCCCCCTCAGACCTCAGCGGAAACTTGGAATTGACACCTGGGTTATAATGAAATACAAGAGCGGAACATATGGAGGGTCTCATGACAGAGAAAAAAGAAGCTGGAAAGAAAATGGGAAGCTGGCTTCCAGAGGACACCCAAGAGCACCTCAAAGCCGCACGTGAGGCCAGGATGGAGAGCTTACGCAGTTTTCTCCCTCCCGAATTCTTTGAAAATCAGAAGAAAGCCCGAAAAGAGATGCTCCTGGCTGCGCGCAGCATGATCGATCACGCTATTGAACGCATCGAGGCATAAAAAAACAACCCCCCGCTATTGGAGCATTGCCTCATATATCTAGATTCCAAAGCCCCTTATATCCTCTGAGGGGCTTTTTTTACTCCAAGAAACGAACTAGATCACCACAGTAAAATACAGCACACTGCTCAAGATCCCGGCAAGAAGCACGATACTAAAAGTAATGAGTACCGGCCTTCTCAATTCCTTCGATCCAAGGGAGATGGCGAAAATCGCCTTCGCAGCCGTATTCACGAGCGCGGCCAAGATAATCGCGGTCGCTGCAACGCCTGGACCGATTTGTGCAGACGAGGCCAGTTCCGACGCTGTAAGTGTAATCGCGTCTACACCTACGATCCCCGCAAGTGCACTCGTCACATAAACGCCCGCAACCCCAAAATATTCATTGGCGCCCCGGACGAGGATTAAGACTACGGCGAAGGCGATGGCAAAAGTTATAGCGGTTGATAACCGCAGCGGGTTCGAGAGTTTTACCTCTTCGCGTCCTTCGTCCATCCGATCACGCTGTCGCAAATGCACGTAGACCACGAGCGCAACGCAGACTAGAAGCATGACCGTAAGTGGAAACGCCACCAACCCGAGCAAGGGTGAATACACTACAGCTACTTCAACCAATATCCGTGGGAACATCACCGCAGAAGCGAGGAGAATGCCCAAAAGCAAGATCCTTGAGAGTTGAGGTGTTTCAACGCTCCGTCCCGCGAAACTCACCGTCGTAGCGGTGCTGCTCACCAATCCGCCAAGCAGGCCGGTGATCCCGACCCCTTGCACCGAGCCGCGCACCTTGATCAGGATATAGCCAAGAAAGCTGATTCCCGACACGAGCACCACGAGCAGCCAGACCTGAAATGGGTTGACGACGTTGAACGGACCGACGGTTTCGTTCGGCAGGATGGGGAGGATCACGGCTGTTATGATCGCAAATTCGAGCATGGCACGGAGATCTTCCGAACTCATCCGTCGAGCAAGCTGATGCAGTGGCGCCTTAATAGCAAGAATCAACGCCGTGACCACTCCAAGCGCCGCCGCGACGACGAACTCATCCCAGATGACCATCGCGCCAAGAAGAGGAACAAATAGCGCGATCACTTCGGTCGTAATTCCCTCCTGATTTTTATTGCGATAGATGTCTCCCAGGTAGCTGGCCCAGATTAAAAACGCCAAACCCAGATAAAGGGCTAAAAAGAGAAGAATCCCAAATCGATCTGTGAGGTACGCTGCGATCCCACCGGCAAGCGCCAACAGGGAGAAGGTCCGGATTCCAGCAAAATCCGGTTCACCCGTTCGCTGCTGGATAAACTCTCGTTCTAATCCTATCAGTGACCAATTAAGATCGCCGCAGCAAAACGCCACCAAGGTTCAAGGCTCTGGTACAGATCCATACAGCTCTCCTCCTTATCATGCTCCCAAAAATGATCAAACCCAATCAGGGGAATAGGGCGAGTGTCCTCTATAATATATATTCCGCGGAGAGTTATGCAACCAAGGAGGAGCCTATGCCCCGGATCGCCGTCGTACAAATGGAGACATCTCTCCTTGATATTGAGGACAACACCACGAAGATACTCGATTTCATTTCTCGTGCTGCGGCGCATGGTGCACGAATCGTTGTTTTTCCAGAGTGCTCAATCACTGGATACAACATGACTCGTGACGAGGCAGAAGAACTAGCCGTTTCGATCCCCTGCGCACAACCTGAACGGATTACAAGAGCCTGCGCCCACTCGGGTATTCTGGTCATCGTTGGAACGATTGAACGAGGTCTGGACGAGCAGCTCTACAACACCGCCGTACTTATCAATCCTGATGGCGTCCTGGGTATTTACCGGAAAACCCATCTGCCGATGCTCGGCATCGACCGTTTCCTCTCTTCCGGCGATGCAATTCCAGAACCATTCTCGACAGAATTCGGTCTTCTGGGAATATTGATATGCTATGACCTTCGTTTTCCAGAACCTATTCGGGTGCTCTCGCTCGCCGGTGCGCAGGTCGTGCTCATCCCCACAGCCTGGCCAGAACAAGCCAGGTTGTATCCAGATTTTGTCGTTCGCACCCGATCGGACGAAAACCATGTCTACATCGCCGCTGCAAACCACGTAGGGGAGGAACGGGGTGTTCGCTATCTTGGACGAAGCATAATCACCAGCCCTTCGGGAGAAATTATCGCTGAGGGCACCTCAACTGAAGAAGAAATCTTGTACGCCGATGTAGAACTCTCAAGAAGCGACGAGAAACGCATAATCTTTTCTGCGGGCGAGTATGAGCTGGATTTATTCGGGGATCGACGGCCGGAATTGTATGGGCGAATTCTAGAGGAGGGGAGTTGGGATTAGGGATCAGGGATTGGGGACGAGGTTGCTCGCCTGCAAAGAGTGCCACATCCATCAACCTGGATGATATTTGATCGAACTATACGCTACGCTGCTGGGGATGAGACGAATTACATGAATGCCATCCGGATCAGGGCGATCACAGACAAGCCGTAGACAACCATGGCGAAGAACTCGAAATCACGTGCGTAAAAAAACGTGCCCGCCAGAAAGAGCACGCCAAACAAGAACACCCATATCAGACGATTGATCGACTTTGTCAGCCCCTTGATTTGTGATTCGAGCTCGGGGGTGACATCCGCGATGACCTTGAGTTGTCCACGTTCGATGAGCGCCAGGGTATGGTCAAGTCTTTTGGGCAATCTCGACAACGCACGCGCTTGCTCACCCAACTGCTCGAGGAGCACATCGAGCCATGCGCCGCCTTCTTCAGCCAACAGTTTTTGCGCGAAAGGCCTCAGCCCTTCAAACAAGTTGAAATCTTCGTAAAGCCCCGTACACATACCCGAGAGGATCGCGACCGATCTCACGAGGAAGACGATGTCTTCCGGTACCTGGAAGGGCATCTCGTAGAGCAGATCTCGATATTCTCGGGCGAACTCTCGCATCTCGCGGTGATCGATCTGAGTAAGTTCGCGCATCGATTTACCCCAGAAACGATCAAAGACCATCGCCTCGGCCTGCATGATGCGCTCTAGATCGGCCGAAGGGAGCAAGATGTTTAACTCTTGATAGGCACGCATGAGCCGCTCTAGATCTTGCGTTCCCACAGCGATGGCCAGATCGCGCAGTCCCTCTCGGGTCGACTCATGCACCCGCCCGACCATGCCAAAGTCGACGAAAATCAGGCGCCAGGCACCCTCCTCCAGAGGTTCTACAAATAAATTTCCCGGGTGTGGGTCGGCGTGGAAGAATCCTTCTTCAAATATTTGCTTCAAATAAGTATGAAAGAGACGGTCGGCAACATCCGCACGATCCACACCGGAAGCATCGATGGCAGCATAATCAGTAATTTTGATAAAGTAGACATCTTCGAGGGTGAGTACAAATTTCGTGGTGCTTTCTTCATAGATGAGCGGGATGCGCACCTGCGGATCATCTTCGAACATCTTCTGGAATCGTATTGCGTTCTTCGCCTCCGCAATGTAATCCACCTCTTCCCATAATGTTCTGCTGAATTCATCCATCAACGCATCGAGGTTCACCCGACGGCTGATGGGGCGATAATGTTTCAACCAACCGATCACCCGAGCGAGTGAGGCCAAATCGACCCGGATGAGTTCCTGGATACCTGGTCGTTGGATTTTCACGACCACCGTTTCGCCCCCCTCCAACCGGGCACGATGCACCTGACCCAGTGAAGCAGAAGCGAGCGGCTCGGGATCCAACCAGGGGAATCGGGTTTCCCAGGATGGCCCAAATTCCTGGACGAGGACGGCTGTCATCGCCTCGATCGATTCGGCTGGCACCTCATCCTGCAGCTCGGAGAGCTCGGCCGTGATCGCTTCGGGGAGCACATCGATGCGCGCTGAAAGAAATTGCCCCACCTTGATCCACACACCCCCAAGCCGAATGGCGAGTCGCTTGTATCCTTGGGCGATACTCTGATAACGACCCATCGCCGTCCGCTGTGCATACTTGCGGAATCCAATCCGTCGCAGGAAGACATCCCAGAACAGCGTGCTTATCAAAGCTCGTCCGAAGAAGAACAGGACTCGGACGGACCGCATGCGGAGTATGCGCCTGGGGTAAACAACGCTGGTTGAATTAATATCTTGCTTCGAGTTCATGATCAACCTGGATTTATCTCAATTGCAAACTTTGCACAGATCATC
This sequence comes from uncultured Anaerolineales bacterium, assembly GCA_965372425.1. Classification (GTDB taxonomy): domain Bacteria; phylum Chloroflexota; class Anaerolineae; order Anaerolineales; family E44-bin32; genus E44-bin32. The sequence goes on along the minus strand of CBDVCG010000024.1, from coordinate 4,587 downwards.
TTATCCGGCAAGGGCGAATCGTTCTCTCAAACCGAGGACATACTTCGTGATTTCCGCGACCGACGCGGGAACGAGGATCAACGGCAGGATGATGACCCACTCGGTCAGCCTCAAGGCAACTGTATCGAATACCGGCTGTAAGAATGGGACATAGATCGCTGCGAGCAGGAGCAAGAGCGATGAGCTCACTGCAAGCACCATCCACTTGCTGCTAAAGAGCCCGATGCTGTAGATTGAGTGTCGCTCTGATCGGGCCGTGAACGCCCGCAGTAGTTCTGAAAAAGAGATGGTGACAAAAGCCATGGTTCCCGCTCGAATGAGCTCATGAGGATATAACCATAATCCAATGGCATAAGCAGACAACGTCACCCCGGCGATTGCGCCTGTTTGAATGGCGATTCGTAGACTCATCGACCTGTTCACGACAGGCTCCTCAGGAGGGCGTGGAGGGCGATTCATCGTGTCAGGATCTCCCTCTTCTACACCCAGGGCGAGCGCTGGCGCACCATCGGTGATCAGATTCAGCCATAGCAGTTGAATCGCCGTAAGTGGGGATGGCCATCCAGCTAGAATCGCGAGAAGAATGACCGTGATTTCTGCCAGGTTGCATGAAAGCAGGTAAAAGACAAATTTCCTGATGTTGGCATAAATGATACGCCCCTGCTCAATAGCCGCAACAATACTCGCAAAGTTATCATCGGTGAGGACCATATCTGCAGTTTCTTTAGCCACGTCCGTCCCGGTGATCCCCATCGCCACCCCGATATCGGATCGCTTTAGTGCAGGGGCATCATTGACACCGTCACCCGTCATCGCTACGACCTCACCGTTGGATTTCAAGGCATTGACTATCTTAACTTTATGCTCGGGTGAGACGCGGGCAAATACGTCCGTTTTCCGCACCTCATCCACCAACTCCTCAGCGTTCATCACTTCCAATTCCATCCCTGTGATAACCTTGCGGCCGTCTTTTAGAAGGTTAATCTCCTGACCGATGGCTTGTGCTGTATCAGGGTAGTCACCCGTGATCATAACCGTGCGAATGCCAGCCTTCCGGGCCTTCTCAATCGCCGGCTGTGCCTGTGGCCGCGGGGGATCGATCATGCCAAGGAGACCGACGAAAATGAAGTCGCGCTCGACGTCCTCAGGGATGCGACCTTGAGGAACCTCATGTTCGACGCGATATGCGACCGCAAGTACTCGCAGGGCTTTCCGAGCCATCGATGCTGTAGTTTTAAGGATTTGTGCTTTATGCTCCGCCGTCATCTCTACGTGGGTGTCGTCCATGCGCTGATATCTCGTGCAGAGATCCAAAATCACATCCGGTGCTCCCTTGACCGCGGCGATCTCCCACTCACGGAGCTTATTATCATAAAAAGGGCTGGCATCATCAGGCTTTGGCAGCTTAATTTTATGCAGGGTGGTCATCCTTTTACGGGATGAATCAAACGGGATTTCTCCAATGCGCGGGTAAGCTCGATCGAGCGAATCGCGGCGAGCGCCCGCTTTCGCAGCTGCGATGATGAGCGCGGCCTCGGTCGGATCCCCGACCACGCGTATATGCCCATTCCCTTCATCATCAAGCTCGGACTCAATTTCGGCATCATTGGCAAGGGCCGCGACCCACAGGGCTGTCGTCGAGGCGGGGTATTCCCCCAGATCAACAACCTGATCATCTACCTTAAATTCCCCCTCGGGTTGATATCCGCTACCCATGATGTGAAAGGTGACATCGTCCACCCACAAACGTGTCACCGTCATCTGATTCTGTGTAAGTGTGCCCGTCTTATCCGAGCAGATCACCGTCGTGGAGCCCAGTGTCTCTACGGAGGATAGTCTGCGGATCAAGGCATGTCGATCGATCATCTTATTCATGCCAAGCGCAAGCGTGATCGTGACCACTGCCGGCAAACCTTCTGGGACCGCCGCCACGGCCAGACTTACGGCAATAAGAAAAATTTCGGCCGGGGGAAGGCCCTGCAGCCAACCTGCCACGAAGACAAGTCCGCAAACTGCAAGCGCGGCCCATCCCAGTAATTTCCCCAATTGATCCAGTTTCATCTGCAGCGGTGTGGGCTCCTCATGGACCGCCTGAAGCATCTCGGCAATCAGGCCTATTTGAGTTCGCATGCCGGTGCTCACGACAACCCCTTTGCCTCGCCCATACGAAACTATAGTCCCGCTAAATGCCGTGTTCCGCAGGTCCCCAAGGGTTTGATCCTGTGTAAGCACAAGCTGCGCATCTTTTGACACAGAAGCCGATTCCCCTGTAAGTGCGGCTTCTTCAATGCGCAGATTATGCGACTCGATGAGGCGCAGATCGGCAGGGACGTAGTTGCCCGCATCTAGAAATACGATATCGCCAGGCACCAGATTCCCGGCTGGAACCGTAATCCGATGACCGTCCCGTACGACATGAGCCTCAGGTGCTGCGAGCTGCTGCAGCGCTGCCAGTGATTCTTCTGCCCTCCGCTCCTGAATAATCCCTAGGACGGCATTGAGCACAACAATTGCAAGGATTGCCACAGCCTCTACATAATCCCCCAGGAGCGCAGCAATCACAGCCGCAGCGATTAAAATAATGATCAGGAAATTGTTGAATTGCTCAACCACTTTTCGAAACAAGGTTGGACGGGGTGCTTCCTGAAGCTCATTGTGCCCATACCGCTCCAGACGCTCTACCGCTTCCTCGCTTGTCAGCCCGCGTCCCGGGGATGTCTCGAGAGTCCGGATGACATCGGTTGCCCTTAAAGCATGCCAGACGTCTCCTTCTGAGACGTCCGGGGGCAAATGACTCGATCGAGACGAGGGTTCTTGAGGAGGTTCCAAATTCACCGTCTCCGGGATATTTCCTTCATTAGTATTCTCTTGGACGCGCGCATTATAGCACGCCGCATCTCCAGATCGTCTGACATCGACGACCCAAATACCCGACAATTTTCACGTTAACAACATGCCCCGGGGGCTGAGTTCCCCGGGACAATGGACATAGATGATTAGAGTTTCTTAGATCACAGTGAGAGCATGAGGTTCATATAGTCAAGCAGGTGCCGCGTGATCAGGAAGCGCTCGCGTACATACTCTTTCGCCTGCTGTCCTAACTGGTCGCGTAGATCGCTATCCTCAAGCAGCATGATGATTTTCTCCGCAAAACCATCGAAATCATAGGGGTCGAGAAGATAACCGGTCTTGCCATCAATCATCTGCGTGGGTATTCCTCCCACATTTGAGGCCACGACCGGGGTGCCCTTCCACAAGGCTTCCGTAATTACCAGGCCAAACCCCTCGCGAGTCGATTTCTGGATAACCACATCCGACTCGCGCTGCATGATATTGACCAGAACAGGATCATCGCCGCGCACGAACAGTACGTCGCCACGCTCCAGATGCGCCCTGGCTGCTTTCTCCATTTGCGCGTAAATCTTTACCCCCTCCGGATCGTCACTAGCCATGTTGTAGACAAAAGCCAGGCGGCAGTCGACTTGTTCTTTGACCTGATCGAAAACCTTGAGTACCCCCTCGGGGTCTTTCCAAGGATCGAATCTTGAAACCTGCGTGATGAGCGGTTTGTCGGTCGGTATCCCAAACCGCTGTAAATATTCCGAGGTAATCTCCGGAGAAACGTCCATGTTCTTCGGCGAAAGAGGATCGATGGAGGGTGAAATGATGCTTTGTTCGATGTCCAATCCTGGCACTTTATAGAGTTCTGAGGAGACAACCATGTGCTCGTATTCCAGGATGTAGGGTGCGATGAACTCCCAGGCCTGGGGATTTGGCTTTGTAATGTCGATATGGCATCGCCAGATCCAGGGGTGATCATGAACTACTTCTCGCACAAGAGCACAGGCCTGGGGGTCGTGGATGATCACGTAATCATGGTCGAGGAAGACAAATTGTGAGAATTTCTTGTTGATATATTCATACAACCTCAGCTCCTGGTCTGAGAAGCTGATCTCCATGTTCCCCTGCAGAGCATTGTGGAATTTCTTGGTGACTTCGAAGAAATCGGGAACACCGTGAAGAACGCGCCAGTCTGAGCGCACCCCCAGATCGTTCATAAGAAGGACAAAGTTGTCGAGGATTTCCGCGACCCCACCCCCGTAGCTAGTCGCGTTCACATGTGCAACAGTTGCGCCTTCCAGTGATTTTGCCTTACTTCTTATCTCCGTGAGCGCCGTGTCCGGTACGATTCCCTCATAATCTGAAATTTTCTTGAGACTTTCCCCTTTGTAATGAGGTGAGGTGTGTTTAGCCATCTTTAATGAATCTCCATGCGCTCGGTTTGATGGATATAGTATCTTGAATATTAGGATCAGTTGTAGCGCGTGCAACCAGGTCGGGCGGAATTATCGCATAAAACCCGGAGTTTGGAAGCGTCCATTCGATTACGGTTGCAAGAGAAAATCTCCGTGGATCCTGGAAATTCGGAATCATGTTCTCTACGATTCGGCAATCTCAGAGGCCAACTTGAGGCGGCGACCGTCAATATAAAGACTGTGATAATGTCAGTAAACCTCGATAAAACACGGTATATATAGAGTCCGATATGGTATAAATGACTGTTCTATCAAATCCCTCACCTTCCAA
>CBDVCG010000023.1:0-11959 GCA_965372425.1 uncultured Anaerolineales bacterium | reverse complement strand
GAAGCAGGGAAAAGGGATTTGGCAATCAGGGATTTGTAACCATTTCAAAACAGGAAAATATAGAATGAATATTAAACCGATCCCTGATCCCTTATCCCCTATCCCGATTTTTCATTACCATCACCTCATTCTTCCTCGAGAGAATGGGACATGCGGGAGCGATAAAAATGTCTGAAACCATTCACGTCTCAGTCGCATGGCCGTATGCCAACGGCGACATGCATGTAGGACATCTCGCCGGTGCGTATCTTCCTGCGGATATTTTTGCACGCTACCACCGCCTCAGGGGCAACCGGGTGCTCATGGTTTCTGGTTCCGACTCCCATGGCACTCCGATCACGATTGAAGCCAACGCCCGGGGAATCTCCCCGCGGGAGCTTTTCGAACACTATCATCACCGTTTTGTAAAGACACAGTTTGATATCGGCATCAGCTACGATCTGTACACACATACGGACACAGAAAATCACCATCGCATCGCCCGGGATTTCTTTTTAAAGCTCTATGAAGGGGGATATCTCTACGAAGAGACACAGCAGCAGCTGTATTCTGAAGCGGAGGACAGATTCTTGGCCGATCGCTTCGTGGAGGGCACGTGTCCTATCTGTGGTTACGAGGAAGCCCGCGGCGACCAATGCGATCAATGCGGCAACTTGCTTGATGCTCTTGATCTCATCAACCCTCGAAGCAAGACGGACGGCAGCCAACCCGTCATACGTGAAACGGATCACTATTTCTTCGATCTCCCGAAATTTGCGGACATGCTAATAAAGTACCTTGATGAACATCAAAATCACTGGCGCCCCAACGTGATCAACTTCACCCGCAATTTCATCGAGAGCGGTCTAAAAGGACGAGCGGTCACGCGCGATGTGCTGTGGGGCATCGATGTCCCGTTGGAGGGTTGGGAAGATAAGCGTATCTATGTCTGGTTCGAGGCGGTGATAGGCTATTTTTCCGCATCTTTAGAATGGTCACAAAACCGCAACCAACCGGATGCCTGGAAGGATTGGTGGTACAACCCAGAAGCCAGAATCTACAATTTCATCGGCAAGGACAATATCCCCTTTCACACCATCTTTTGGCTGTCCGAACTTATGGGCGTGGAGCGAATCTACGAAGATGATGATGCGAAAACGCTCTCTCTCCCCTATGACATCCCTGCCAACGAGTATATGAACATCAAGGGCGCTCAGTTTAGCAAGAGCCGAAATTGGGCAATCTGGCTGCCAGATATTCTGGAAAGATATGACCCAGATGCTATCCGCTTTTACGTCACCTTCGCCATGCCAGAGAATCGGGACAGCGAATTTTCATGGTCGGAATTTGTGAGCCGGAACAATGATGAATTAGTCGCAACCTGGGGAAACCTGGCAAACAGAGTGCTCACGTTCACTTACAAACATTGGGAAGGGAAGATACCCGAACCCGGTGCAACTCGTACTATCGATCACGAGCTCATCGAGGAGATCAACAAGGGCTTTGATACCGTGGGCAGCTATATAGAGGAAGTGAAGCTGCGTGCTGCACTTCAAGAATGCTTCCGCCTGGCCAGGGAGGTGAATGCCTACCTGGATCACGCACCCTGGTTCGGTGTGATAAAGGAGGATCGCGAATCCGCTGGGACGACTGTGTTCACGGCTCTTCAGGCTATCGACTCGCTTAAAATCTTGTTGTCACCCTTCCTTCCTTTCAGCTCCGAACTGCTCCACTCGTACCTGGGCTACGAAGAGCCAATTTTTGGGACTCAGGAAATTGTGACCGTTGAAGAAGATAGCCGCGACCATGAGACCTTGACCTATAATCCCGCAAAATCAACAGGTCGCTGGGTTCCAAGCGATCTGAAACCAGGAACATCTCTAAGAAAACCAAAACCGCTGTTTAAAAAATTCGACGATGCCGTCATCGAAGAAGAAAACAATCGACTCGGACAACCCCGTCATTGAGCTGTTCATCTTAATGCCTGGTTCTGCGATTGCCCTGCTGCATTGTGGGCATAAATTCAACCTTGAAAACGGGGGGGGTTCGCTCCCAATTTTGTTGGACTCTGACCGAGCCCACAATTGTCCCAAGCACCCGCGCCCCGACGTCTCGTGTGCAGATACAGACCCCACCCTGCTGGTGAATTGAATCGCATACCAGAGACTGATTGACGTAGTTATCTCTGGCCCCTAAAATAATCTCGATGGGAAGCTTATGGTAGAGTTTGTGTTGTCAGGATAGACGCCAACACTATAATTGTTGACGGATGTGAGCAAATTATCCTTTTAGACATTTTGACGGACAGATAAATTGATGGAAGGCGAACCAAGAGCCGAAGATCTCATCCAAGACGGGATTCGCGCCGCTCAGGAAGGCGATAGAGAGCGTGCGAAGGCTTTGTTGAGCAAAGCCGTGCTTGCTGCTCCGAATTCCGAGGACGCCTGGTGGTGGTTGGGGCAATCCGTGGATGACCCTCAGCAGCGAGCCTACTGCTTTCAAAGGGTATTGGCCATCAATCCCGGACATGAGGGTGCGAAAGCACAACTGGCCGACCCCACCCCGACACCGCCTTTCATTGGGGATGTTGCACCTATCGAAGAGCCCGATCGCCCCAGCGCTCAGCCCGACGCGGATGTCTGGGGTAAACCGGAGACGAAGAGCACGCGACGCTCGTCTGCACAGCAAGTTGTCATTATCTTGCTTGTCCTCGCCTTGCTGTGTCTCGTCATCGCTGGGGGCACCTACATCTTCCTCGACTCTACGGATTACTTCGGCGCCCAACCACTTGCTGCGACAGAGGCAGCCCCGCAAAAACCCACTGCGACCGACTTCGTCATCGTCGGCACACAAGTTCTACCTCCAACCTGGACACCAACTCCTTCCTTGACACCCCTGGCGACACGAACACCCACACGCATACCTCCTGAGGAATTGTCACCCACACCCACGATTCAACCACCAACGCCCGCGGCGACACCCGCTTCAGGCAGCGCCATCGCCGTGGATCTCGCAAGCGGTACCGGACCATTCTCTCTGGGACCGGATGAAATGATCGTTTACCGATTTACTTCGGAGTTCCCCATGGAGCTTCAGACCGTTGTCGTATTGACCGAGCACATCATCGGGGTCAACCAGGCCGCATCTCCTCAGCTGGTGATATACCTATGGAATCTTGAAACTGAAGATTGGGATGCACGTGTGCCCTCCTGGAGCAACAATACAATTCTCACACCGAATAACTATGTGACCCTGGATGGGACGATTCTAACTGCGGTTTGGAACTGGAGCGATTCTGGAGTCGATATTCTGGAATTCGGCTTCACGATCGGGGGACAATTGGCGGATGGAACGAATCTTTTCTACGGCTTATCGGAACCAGAACCTCGTTTCCTGCTTTCGCCGACTCCGGTGCCGACAATGCCTTTTGATGACGCGTAAACCCATTTATTTAGAAAATCACCTCACCTGGTTTTAAAAAAAATATAATCCCGGGGGTAATGTTGCCCGGGTTTTATCCAATCAGATCGAAATCATCTTCATCATCTTCATCGAATTCATCAAGGTAATTTTCATCGAACCCATCCAAGTCGATGTCGATCTCAATCTCAAACTCATCTTCATCCAATCGCACCCACAATAGGAGCGCATCACCCTCGGGCATTTCCACCCAGCGAACTGCTTCGATGGGTGCTACTTCGGTAATTCCATCTTGATCACGATACTCGAGAGAGATGGATTGCAGATCACGCCAGGCTCGGTAGCACCTCTCCACCAGGGCTGGTCCATTCGCTGTTCGAACCCTGCACATCGCAATCCGAGACGGATAAGGGCTCTCAGTGAGACCCAAGAGCCAGGGCTCACCAACGATTTCAAACGTCGGCGGTGGACCTTCGATGATGGTGATTTTCTCTTGTTCTGACATGGATAATTTTGATGTCCAATTTGTTGTAGCGGCGGAATCTTACCACAAATTCATTCGGCAAGATGCACACCGTCATTGACCTTTGTTAACCTGCAGCATTGCTGCTCTTTATCTGATGTTTGCCGAAACATGAATCGTTTTCGGGCGACATTACGGTCCATGTAATAAGATGGACATCCACATCATCAAGATAATGCATATATTAGGCCTTAGATTATGTCTCTGCTTTGTTTTCAGAGGAACTTCAACGAGGATATTTTTAAGCACGAGAGTCCGGGGAAAAAGTATCGTCCAAGTGCGGTTGTGTGATGAGCTGCAACGCAGTAAAGGTAAGTTAGGATATGGGATTTCAGGACAATGCCATTCGAGCTGGGAACCGATTAGTGGATCTGACGCTAGGCGTCCGATCGGAAGAGGTTCTGAACCCTGGAGGAGCGATCGAGGGTCCAGATAACCCGGCTGCAGAGCTCATGCGTGTGAGCAAAGATTTACAAGCTGAAGCGATCGATCCAAATTCAGGTCTTGTGGATTATTCAGGATTGAGCTCGCATGAAATCTATACAAAATTCAAACTAACCACACGATCGCTCCCACTTTGCATGCCTAGTGACATCGGCATAGATTCAGTGCGACTCGCTTTCTGGATTAATGTTTACAACGTACTCATCATCGATGCCGTAATTCACTATCAGATCCGCGGATCGATGATGCGCCGACCAGGTATTTTTCGACAGGCGGCTTATAACATCGGCGGGATGCGTTTTTCCGCGGAAGATATCGAACATGGGATTCTCAGAGGCAATCAACGGAATCCGGTGCTTCCCATGCCACCCTTCAGCCCCGACGACGACCGGATATTGCTGCGCATTGAACAACTTGATCCCCGCATTCACTTCACGCTTGTCTGTGGTGCTCATTCATGCCCTCCGATAAATCATTACATTGGCGACAATCTTGATGATCAGCTTGATGTCGCTGCAGGCGCGTTCATAAACGGAGGCGGTGTTCGTTATGAACCGCAAACGAACACGCTATGGCTGTCAAAAATATTCAACTGGTATAAGGGAGATTTCGGTGGTGCAGACGGCGTTACAAACTTATTGATGAAATATGCACGTGCGGATAATTTACTGGAGACCTTACGAAGTGGCGATTTTCGAGTTCGCTATATGAAATATGATTGGAGCGTGAATTCCCAACATTAAAGCTCTCGTCCAGATGAAACGCGATGCGTAAAGCACCTCTCTCACCATCACATAGCGCTTTATCATAGCCGGGAAGTGCGAACCGAGCTTAATCCACGAGTGTCACCTTTATCGCACCCGTGCTCTTGTCTGAAGCCGTTTGAACGGCCCGGCGGTAATCCTCGAATGGGAACCGGTGCGTGATCAAGCCATCTATGCTCAACTCCCCGCTTTCGAGCATATCGATGACCAGTTCAAAGGTGTGAGCTTCTCGTCCCTTCCATCGTTCGACCCCGAAAGTTATCGAACCGATTAGATCGACCTCGCGAATGTACACAGGACTGAGATCAACATTCATCGTATTTAGTGATGTGCCAATCAGCACGAAGGAGCCGCTTGCCACGGTCCATCGCAGTCCGTCCCAGACCGTATCCGCACTACCAACACAGTCATACACAACGTCGAAACCACCGAGCATCATCCCACGATTGAGCGGGGCGGAATAATAGTTCGCACCCGTGATGTGAGCCAGCGTCGGGTAAACATCTTCACCGGAAACGATCTCATCCGCCCCAAATCTCTCTGCGGCTTCAATTTGCTGGGGGTAACGTGCCAGTATGGTCACATGTACATCGGGCGTCACGGTCTTGAGACACTGGAGGGTGAGCAACCCAATAATCCCCGCACCGATGACAAGCACCTTCTCTCCCGGATGGGGAGCCCTGCGGAGAACCCCATGCAGAGCAACAGAAATGGGCTCAATCATGGAAGCCTGATCGTTCGAAAGATCGTCCGGGACAGGCCACACTTCAGTCTCATGCGCCGTATAGCCGTCGCTCCATCCGCCCCCGACCCCCTCCATCCCCTCCCCGAGCGACGCATTCGTACATAAGCGCGTCTGACCGGCTGCACAATAGGAGCAAATGGGGATGATTTCTTGCGTATGGCAGTTTGGACTGCCAAAGGGTTTTGCTTCCATGACCACACGCTGTCCTGCTTCGAACCGTTGAACATCCGAGCCGATCTCAACCACTTTTCCAACGACTTCATGACCCAGGTACAGGCGGTTGTTTCCCGGCAGCGCAATCGCAGATATTTTTGGATCCACCTTGATCTTCAACACGTTAATATCCGTCGAACAGATCCCGCACTGCAGATTTTGCACACGCAGCCAACGCGAACCCGGTAGATCAGGCTCGGGGATATTCTCCTCCCCAAAGGGGGCAATCGGACTCCAAACTACACCCTCCCACATTGGCCGTATAACTTTTACCACCAGGGCCTTAGGAACATCGTTATCGACGTAGATGATTTTCATAGTTTTAACCCGCTCATACACTAGGAGGACGCTTTCCGGCGGCTAGACATTTTTTCTGATCGAGGCACGCACCTGAGGACAGTACAAGCAATCCGGTGTTCCACATAGCAGCGCCCGTGGATCTTCTCGGAGCCAGCCTGCAGCGATATGCAATAGATCCCTAACCGGGATGAGTTCGATTTTTATTGGTCCTATCGATATTTGCTGCACTTCTCCGGTCAAACGAGGGCGGATTGCTTCAAACCCTTGTGAACAGCCCGGCATATTCCTGCACTCGACTACGCCATCCTCGGTGAGCGCCCAGCGTGTGAGAGCCTGCCTCCCTGCAAGTTGTTCGGCATAATGCAGGCTTATGTTTGAGGTATGCTCCGCATTGATGAAGAGGATATCCCCATCGTATTCTGCTAGCCAGGAAATGGGACCGAATGGCTCCGTAAGCGTCTGGAAAGCCAGCGGTTCTGCAGCATGAATGCCGGCGAACGACAATACGGGGTGGGACGACCTCCCCGCGGCTTCATGTTTGAGCATGGTTCCTGGAAGGACGCCCAGATCTTCGTCCACTAGCATCTCTGGATGGAAAAATTCTGCCTCTAGATTTTCTATGTCTGAGGCCCCGTACTCTATTGCATTCTCAGATGGCCCGACCGCCGGGACCACGATCGAACTGTGTGTAAACGCAGGTGTCAGTACCATCTCGCATGACGCAAGAAGGGCCCCCAGCACGGCTTCAGTCCCCCCCTCAATTTCACCTTCCGCATCGAGATTCGAGTGAACGAGAATTCTACTGCTCTTGGTTAATCCCAGTTCATCGAAAGCGAGTACAAAGTCTCGGTATGTGAACATTGGCGCTTTATCCTGCGATCGATTTCTCTTCTATCACCGGCTTACTTTCCCGTCCATTCAGGCGTTCGCTTTTCCATAAAAGCCCGCATGCCCTCTTTCTGATCATCGGTGCTAAAAAGAAAGTAGAAACTGCGGCGTTCACGCTCGAGGCCGTCCGAGAGCATTGTCTCGAAGGCCAGATTCACCATCTCTTTCCCGAATCTTATGGCAAGCGGCGGTTTTGTGGCAATCTCATTCGCCAATTTCAAAGCCTCGTCAAGGTACTGTGCATCAGGGACCACACGCATAATCAACCCAAGCTGCAGCGCCTCCTCCGCCGATAGGTGTCGGTTTGCCAGCACCATCTCCATAGCAACTTGCTTGCCCACGGCGCGGGTCAGACGCTGCGTCCCTCCAGCCCCCGGGATCACACCGAGCTCGATCTCGGGTTGGCCAAATTTAGCTGATTCTGAAGCGATGACCATGTCGCACGCCATGGCAAGCTCGTTTCCACCCCCGAGACACCATCCAGAAACTGCAGCGATGATGGGCTTCTGGATCGAAGCGACCAAATCCCACGAGTGAATTCTGTCCTCGATGAGCATCTCAACCGCTGACATTTCCGCCATCTCCTTAATATCCGCGCCTGCGGCAAACGCCTTCTCATTGCCCGTGATTACGATTGCACCGATATTGTCATCCGCATCATAGTCTTGAAGTGCGCTCACCAGTTCCGACATCACGACAGCGTTGAGCGCATTATGCGCCTTTGGCCTGTTGATCCGGATCAATCCCGATTTGTCATGAATCTCTGTGACAATACATGAGTACGCCATCCTGGTCCTCCGCGTAGTATTTTGTGGAAGGAAACTACTTCCCCCTGGTCCCCATCTTCGTGCGTAGTTTTCCAATGTGGAAGGTGTGATCCCGTCTGTGCCATAACGATCGACGCAGTACTTTTCTTGCCGACCAGGTCTCACCGCCGAGCGTCAGCGCCCCACTGCGCTTCATCAGCTCCGGCAACGCGCCCAGCATATGATCCCCTACCTTCTTCAGAGAAGCTCGAGCGTCTTCAGACAACTCATCCTGTGAGAAAGCCAGTCCCAATCGATCCAGATAGAACAAGTCACCACGGGCAACATGACCAAGAATTCCTGCAATCGTCCGCGCTTCACCCGGAAATTCTCTGTGCTCATCATCGGGGTGCAGATCATTCACTACCGAAAGCAAATCAACCATTGTAGCCTTTAAGAGCACCTTATACTCGGGAAGCTCTTCTTCGGTGAGTGGAGGGCGATCTGATGCAAAAAAGGCATGCACTTTATAGCCATCCTCATATTCCCAGGCACGAATCACTTCCGAGACAATCATTGGCGCACTTAATCCTGTGATACGAAGACCATGACCTCCGCACCAGGTTACAAATTCCTCCACCGCGGCTGGTACAGCCTGTATGGCTTTCTCCATCTCGTCGTGGGTCGTAAAACATCCGGGCAAGTCAGGAATGTGGGCAACCCAGCGACCATCTATCTCCTCGACACATACGATATAAGCCATGGTGCCTCCTGAATCCGGGATCTTCAGCAAAAAAAGAATATCTCGGATGAAAAGAGAACCGCCCTCAGGACAAGATAGAACGCGCAAACCAGCAAATGTTCCGTTATCGAAGATCAGTAGCTGAGTACTCGTGCAGGTTGCTGTGTGGAAGATGCGTTGAAGGCACATCTGATCTTGGGGTATTATATGCCGCCTGCGAATCCATCGCTTGCCATCCTCGGCGGGGGAAGATAATCGGAAAAAGACCAGTCAGTATTCAAGATACTTAAAATCTGAACTCCATTCTCGGCGGCATAGGCGATTGTGGCAGCACAGATGCATCATTCCAGACAGACAGATACAGCATCGCCGACATCATCCGCATTTACCTCGATTCCCAGGTATGGGCTCGGGTCGAGGGTGTTCTTATTTTCCAACTCATTTCGGAATCCACCCTGCCCATCATCAAGTACGATGGAAAAATGCAGATGCATTCCGGTAGGGTTGTCGGGGTCTGCAGAGTAATTTCCCTGGTATCCCAGGAGCGTACCCGCTTTCACAAATATTTCCTCACTCCCCTGGGGAAAACCCGGCTCGATAAAGCTCCTCCCCGTTGAGTCGGCCAAATGCGTGTAATACGTCCATATCTGGCGTTCCGGATTGAGCGGATCGCTGGGAATTCGGATGATGAGAGATGACTTCCAATCCGACAGGCGGGTCAAGTATCCATCGCTGGCTGCGACGACGGGCGTCTCCCCGAGTCCGTTCGGCCCTGATGGACCAAAAACATCGATCCCTTGATGTGCATGCCCGGGTCTAAACGAGCTGCCCCACAGGAAACCGATATAACCATCAGTAGGCATGATGAATGGGGCTTCCCCACAGCGCGAGCCCGCAGTTATCATCCAGTTTGTATGCGCCTCGGGGTCTGCCCAGAATTGCCTCAATCGAACGAGACGCTGGGCGGATGGACGCCAATCCCGAAAAATAAAATAGCCCAACACCAAAAGGGTCACTATGAACAGGGAGAGACCAAGTCCGATCGGTCTACGCAACTTTCGATTTAATAAATATTCCATCCAAAATCCATGGAGAACCTATCTGGCACTCCTGTGTATTTCGAAAAGCACGTAATCAGGAAACTGTATCCGCGAAATCACGCCGGACGCGTCTCTTCAAGATGTTCAGAGAAACATATTGTGACATGCTGTGGGGCGATCGACATCAGCGCGTGGCCCGCCGCCTGTCCTTCAGGCGAAGCCATGGCTCGACGCAGGGCATCGAGGTCATCGAAAAAGAACTCATGGACGAGGTGCAGATCAGCTTCTTCATCCGGGCCACCCACGATGCGGCTAACCGCAACTTTACGTAACCCAGGCATCTGCTCGGCTATTGCCACAAATTCATTGCTCCATCGGGTTTCAAATTCCACGACGTCCGCAGGTTGTTTGAACAGCAACATAAGCTTGTGCACAATATTATCCTATCAATTACTAGACATAACTAACCCATACGCCATGCATAATCCGACCTTCGAGCTATTGTGGCGCATAGGACTTCTGTCCTATACTTGGTATTGCCTTATATCATTCCTTTATTGTTGGAGGCAATTATGGCCCGCTTTTCCCCAGATGGGCAAGGGCTTGTCGAATACGCCTTAGTTATCATGCTTATTGGCATCGTTGTCGTCGTGGTTCTGGCAACTTATGGTACCGGCGTGGGAAATATGTTCAGCAACATCGTTGCGAATATCTAATCGCTCGAGAGATAGGGTTCATTCAATCAGGGCTCAGAGTCGAAATGTGGCTGTCGCTCCATGACATCCACGCATTATGTGCTTCAAGTCGACACCTCTCCGTCCCTGGGGAGGTGTTTTTTCATGCGTTTCACGACATCCCTGCGCGAGAGCAGTATCCTCCGACCGCAGCCCTGGCATTTCAATCCAATATCTGCCCCCAGACGCACGACATCCCAATCCGTACTCCCACAGGGATGCGGCTTTCTCATTCGGATAACATCTTCCATCTTTAAGTCAGGTAACATGAACCCTTTCCATACCCAGCATCCGGGTGTTTTACGTTCCAATCACAGTTTTTACCACCGTTTAATAAACTCCCTTTTGCGAATCCGATCTCGGATAAATTCGGGGTGAGCGATTATACCAAACCCGCAAGAACAACTTGCTTGGCCCCAATCCAATCGGAATCGAGATGGTATAATCTCGTCACTGTGCTTGGATTGTCATTTCCCACCCTCGTTGCCCGTGTAATCACGCTCGTAATCGCCTTTACGGTCCACGAATTCGCTCACGCCTGGTCAGCAGATCAGCTTGGCGACGACACCCCCCGTTTGAACGGGCGGCTGACGCTAAATCCCCTCGCACATCTCGACATCCTTGGATCGATCATGCTGCTCGTCGCTGGTTTCGGGTGGGCAAAACCAGTGCCCGTAAACCCCTATGCGCTCCGACGCCGCACACCCATGGGCATGATGATCGTCGCCGCCGCCGGACCCTTCTCAAATCTTCTACTGGCTATCGTGGCGGCAATTCCCATCCGAGCCGGGCTCCTGGCCCTCGGAGCTCCTATCTCATTTGTTGAAGAACTCTTCATCGAATTCATATGGATTAATCTCATACTACTATTCTTTAACTTAATCCCCATCTTCCCGCTCGATGGGGAAAAAGTGTTGGAATACTTTTTGCCGCCAAATGGGCAGGAAGTGTTGGCTCGTATCCGCCCATATGGCATGATGATCCTGATGGCCCTGATTATCTTCGGCCAGTTTGGCGGCTTTAACTTATTGGGGTGGCTGGTTCAGACTCCCGCTTCACAGGTCTTCCAATTTCTGGTCCTCTGAGTATGGGGATCAAATATCGTATCGACCAATTTTTCCATGCACTAGCTGCTCAGCCCTCCGAGCAAGACCTCGCAATCGTAGACACAAACCTCACATCGCCACTGACGGAATTGTTCCATCAAATGAGCTTCGCGGATCAGTCCCACAGCTTGCGAGTCTTCGCCCACCTTTCCGGGCAGGGCGAGACCGAACCAGGCTTACTGGCGGCGGCGCTCCTTCATGACGTCGGCAAGTGTCGAGCGCCGCTCAAGCCCTGGGATCGAGCCGTGGTTGTTCTTGTGAAGGTTTTTAGGCCTGATCTGATGTCGGATTGGGGGACAGGTGAACCGGGAGGCT
>CBDVCG010000022.1:0-12866 GCA_965372425.1 uncultured Anaerolineales bacterium | reverse complement strand
CAGTGATCTCAGCAGCCGCGAAAGCGAATTGTCCCCCCATCGCGGAGGATATGTTGATCATATGCAGTCGTTGCCCCTCCAAACCGATAGCTTCGATGAGGTCTCGAGTGTATTCCACTCTTCTTCTTGCACTCGCATTACCTTCCAGGTAATGGCAGTCGCCGGGCAGTCAACCCGCGACGAGTACGCCGTCAGCCCCATCCTCGAAGGCTCTCAGGATATGCAGCACGTCCACGCGACCGCTGCACAAGACCTGCACGATCTTCAATGCCGGCGGGTATTGGATCCGCAGGCTGCCTGCCAGATCTGCGGCGTTATATGCGCAGTGGGTGCAGCAGAAGGCGACGATCTGCGGTTGAAAAGCGGACATTAAGCGCTCCATTCGGATAATAAAAGTGCGTCCAGCTTGACCATAATCTGATCGTCCTCGTAATGCCAGAGATGAATGGCTTTCGCCGGACATTCGGCGACACAGTTCCCACAACCCTGGCATACCGTGGGCTCGATAAACGCGGCACCGACGATATCCCCGACGCCAGAATATTCTGAAGAGACCAGCGGCACATCGAACGGACAGACCCGCACACAGGTGAGGCAACCGACGCATAGCTCCGGATCGACCTGGGCGATGATGCCACCTGCGGTGAGATATTTCTTGGAAAGGATCCTCCCCGCACGGGCGGCGGCTGCCTGCGCCTGGACGATGGTCTCGTCGAGGAATTTCGGGTAGTGCGCCATGCCTGCCATAAATATGCCGTCGGAGGAGAAATCAACCGGGCGCAGCTTCACGTGCGCCTCCATGAAGAACCCATCGCTGTCGACGGGAACCTTATACATCGTAGCAAGCGCGCGTGAATCCGCAGGAGGGACAGCGGGGTTGCTGAGCACGAGTAAGTCGGGTTTGAGTGTGATCGTGTGTCCAATTGTTGGATCAAATACATTTATCTTCATGCGATCGTCTACAACTTGCACGTCTGGCTTGTTCTCGGAATCGTAACGGATGAAGAGCACGCCCTTCTCGCGGGCCTCTGTGTATAGTTTTTCCTTGAAACCATAGGTGCGAATATCACGATAAAGGATCACAATCCGAGCGTTCGGGTTCCGCTCCTTCAGCGCTAGTGCGTTCTTTAATGCCGTCGTGCAGCAGATGCGGCTGCAGAATTGCTCCGCAGGACCGACGCACAGGAGCATCACAATTTCTTCAGGGAGGCTTTTCTCGAGTTTCTCCCAAGTGCGCTGGACGAGTTCCGAAGATAGAAGTTCTCCAGAATCGAGCCGCAGCAATTGCTCGAATTCCAGCCCGGTGAGGATGCGGTCTGATGTGCCGTATGCGTATTCGGACCCTCGATATTCCTCGGCGCCAGTGGCCAGGATCGTTACCCCGTGGTTCACTTCTTTTTTCCCGTCTTTTCCATTCTGCAATGTGGAAGTGAAACGGCCCATGAATCCGCCCGTATGGGTCACTTCGTGTTCCACGTAAACGTGGATCAGCGGTTCCGTCTCTACGCTCATGATCAAATCCGCCAGGTAGGCGCGCGGATCCGTTCCATCGTGCGTCGTCCGCAGGTAGCGCAGATTACCCCCCAGTTCCGCTTCACGCTCAACGAGGTGGACTCCAAACCCGTTCTCGGCAAGCGCAAGCGCTGTGGCCATCCCAGCTACACCGCCGCCGACCACGAGGGCATCGTTCTCGATCGGTACTGTCGTGGTTGTGATTGGCTGCAGCGTCCTCGCCCGTGCTACCGACATGCGCACCAATTCTTTTGCCTTCTCGGTCGCAGCGGGTTGATTGTCCGAGTGCACCCAGGAGCACTGGTTGCGGATATTGGCCATCTCGAACAGGGCAGGATTGAGACCCGCAGCGCGAATGCTGTCTTGAAATAGCGGCCCATGGGTGATAGGGGTGCAGGAGGCGACGACGACGCGGTTCAAACCGAGTTCTTTTACTTGCTCTGTAATATGGGCGATGCTGTCCTGAGAGCAGGTGTAGAGGTTGTCCTCAGCGTGGACTACACCGGGCAGCTTGTTGGCATAACTCGCGACGTCGGGTACATCGAGGAAGCCCCCGATGTTGGACCCGCAGTGACAGACAAATACACCTACACGGGGTTCCTCTTCTGCGATATCGCGTTCGGGCGGGTATTCCGCCGATCGAGTCAATGTGCCACGAGCTTCAGTGAGCAGTCCTGCTGCCCTGGCTGCGGCGCCGCTGGCGTCGATCACAGTTTCTGGGATGTCCTTCGGTTCGCGGAAAGGACCAACGGCATAAATGCCCTTCTGCGAGGTCTGCAGTGGATCGAATATCGTCGTGTGGCAGAAGCCATATTCGTCGAGTTCGATGCCAAGATCGTGGCCAAGTTTCTTGACTGATTCGGAAATTTCCATGCCGACGGAGAGGACGAGCAAATCAAATTTCTCTTCAATAAGATGGGATTGGGGATTTGGGATTTGGGATTCGGAATCTTGATCCCCATTCCCTGTTCCCTGATCCCTTGCGTACCTTACAACAATTTCCCCGGTCTCCGGATCTTCACGCACATCTGAAAGCCTGCAGCGTGTGTATTTGATCCCATACTGCTCGGTCGCACGGCGGTAGTAGCCCTCGTAGCCCTTGCTGAACGAGCGCATGTCCATCATGAACACATGTACCTGTGCCTCGGGATCGTGCTCGCGGATCATCACGGCTTCCTTGGCAGCGTACATGCAGCACACTGCGGAGCAATAATCGTGGCTCTGATCGCGTGAGCCGACGCATTGCAGGAAGGCGATGCGTTTTGCGGATTGGTCGTCCGAGGGTCGGTTGACGTGTCCGGAGGTGGGTCCCGAAGCGGAGAGCAGCCGCTCCAGTTGAAGTGCGGTGATGACGTTTGGGTAGCGACCGAGACCGTACTCTTGAGAAAGTTCAGCATTGTAGATCTGATAGCCAGGTGCGAGTATGATCGCGCCGACGTTGACATCCTCGAATGTCTCCACCATATTGTGATCGACGGCGTCTGCCTCGCAGATGTACTGACAGGAGAGACACTCGGAACAAATCGCGCAGGACAGACAGCGTGCCGCCTCGGCTTGAGCGAGCTCGTCGGTGTATCCGAGTTCGATCTCGGCGAAGCCACCCATGCGTGCCTCCAGCGGGATTTCAGGGAGGGGGATGCGTTTGGAAGGGACGATTTCACCCGTCTCGATACGCGCGTCTAATTCCGCACGAGTGAATTTCACAACGGGAAGTTCGGGCTTTGGGGGGGCTTCAAGCTCATCGCCGCGCAGGTAGCGGTGGATGCTCTCAGATGCTTTATGCCCGGAATCGACGGATTCGATCCCGAATGCTGTGCCGGAGACGCTGTCTCCGGCGGCAAACACACCCGGTCGCGTGGCCGCCATCGTATTGGGGTTGATGGCGATCGTGCGCTGGTTGGTGATGCCCACGCCGGCATCATCGGGGATGAACGCGAGGCCGGCGCGCTGTCCGACGGAGAAGATAATCGTGTCCACTTCGAGAATGTGCTCGGAATCAGGTTCGGTCTCCACCTCTAAACGGCCTTCATGATCGAATTCAAAATGGGCGACGCGCTCGCAGGCCACACCGGCTGCCTGGCCAGAGTTATTCTCAACCACGCGCAGGAAAGTGCAGTCGGCGTGGATGACCACGCCCTCGGCTTCGGCCTCGTCGGCCTCCCATGCATGGCAGGGCATGGCGTCTCGCGGCTCCAGGCAGGCGAGCTGCACCTCGGCGCCCAGCCGCACGGCTGTGCGGGCGCAGTCGATGGCGACGTTGCCTCCTCCGAGCACAAGGACACGCGGTCCGAACGGCAGCCCTTCCGGTGTGGTGAGCTGGCCGGTCTGATCCGGCTCATAGTGGTCGAGGCGCACATCGCGCAGGAAGCGGGTGTTGATGAGCACGCCCTCAAGGTCGGCGCCCGGGATCGGCAGACGGATCCCTTCGTGGGCGCCGACCGAGATGAGGACGGCGTCGAAGCCCTCGTCAAAAAGCTGATCGAGGTCGTCCACGACCGTGTTCAACCGTAATTCAATACCGAGATCGAGGATGTCCTGTACTTCGCGTTCGATGATCTCGGTGGGGAGGCGGTATTCCGGCACGCCGACGCGCAGCATTCCGCCGGCGACAGGGAGCGCTTCCAGAACAGTTACGCCGTAGCCGAGCCTGGCAAGATCCTGTGCTGCTGTAAGACCGCAAGGTCCTGCGCCGATGATGGCGACGCGCTCTTTTTGTGTTATTTCAAATGGATCAAGCGGCTCTCGAGGTGATGCATAGACTTTATCGGTAACGAAGCGTTTGAGGGCGCGGATGTTGACGGGTTCATCGATCAAGCCCCGGTTGCAGGCATCCTCGCAGCGGTGGTTGCAGATGCGCCCGCAAATGCCCGGGAAGGGGTTGTCCTCTTTAATCACCCGCAGGGCATCCTCGTAGCGACCTTCGCGGATGAGGGCGATATAGCCCTGGGCGCGCTGACCGGAGGGACAGGCGTCGCGGCAGGGCGCGATGCCGAGCTTCTCGATCGCATAGGCGTTGGGGACGGCCTGGGGGTAGAGCTTGTGGGCGGCGCGCTGATGAATGAGCCCCTCGTTGAAGGTATCCGGGATGATCACAGGGCAGACATCGGCGCAATCCCCGCAGCCGACGCACTTCTCAAGATCGATGTAGCGTGGTTTGTGTCGGACCGAGACGTTGAAGTCGCCGGCTTCGCCGCGGACACCAAGGACCTCAGTATCGACCATCAAGTCGATGTTGAGATGTCGTCCGGTCTCGACAAGTTTGGGGCTGATGGTGCACATGGCGCAGTCGTTCGTGGGGAAGGTCTTATCGAGCTGAGCCATATGTCCACCGATGGCGGACTTGCTGTCCACGAGGTAGACGCGGAAACCCTGGTCAGCTAGATCGAGGCTGGCCTGCATTCCGGCAATGCCGCCGCCCACGACCATGACAGCCCCGACTGGTTTGCCATTCGTGGCGACGTTTGCCCGGTTGAGGGTGTCTGCCTGCGCACCGTTTTTAGTCACGGCACGCCCCTTCCGTGGCTAGGAGCCTGGATTGTGAGGGTGACCTCCCAATGTGGGCTCGACGTCCTGGTTTTATGATAGGTTCCCCTTTGAAAAATACTCAGTGCAGGATGTCACACAGCAGAGTGGATAAACTTCATCCGTTTTGTGGGGACCTGGATTTGTGAACTTCTCTACAAAGAATGTAGAATGAAGTCAATCGAATTTAGAAGAGGTAGAAATATGTCAGAAATCCTAGAAATCCTGGCCATGCTGTCCGTGTTGGTGTTCGTCATCTCGAGTATGTTGAGCATGGGGTTGAGCCTGACGACGAAGCAGATCGTCGAACCGCTCAAGGACACCAAGCTCGTGGTATTGGCGCTGGTGGCGAATTTTGTCCTGGTCCCCGCCATCGCCTATGCCATCACCATCCTACTTTCGTTGGAATCATCCATCGGGATTGGCTTGATCCTTGTTTCCATGGCGGCCGGTGCTCCCTTCCTGCCAAAGCTCGTAGAGGTTGCAAAGGGCAATACGCCTTTCTCTGTGGGGTTGATGGTGCTGCTGATGATCGTCACGATCGTGTACCTACCGCTCGTGCTGCCGCTGGTGATTACCGGGGTGGAGGTCAATCCTCTCGACATTGCTCGTTCGCTGATTATCATGATGCTGATTCCGCTGGCCATCGGGCTCTTCATCAAAGCGCGCTATGAAGACACAGCCGAGAAGATCCGCCCCACGTTTGCTTCGGCCTCGAACCTCGCCATTCTGGTACTCATCGTTCTGGGCGTGGTGCTCAACTTCGAGAGCATGATCGCGCTGGTGGGATCGAGAGGGCTCCTCGCCGCAGTCATCCTTGTAGCTGGGGCGTTGTTGGTGGGATATCTTATGGGCGGTAAAGATAGGAGTATCAAGAGCGTGATGGCGCTGGGTACAGGTCAACGCAACATCTCAGCAGCGCTGGTCGTCGCGGCGCAGAACTTCGATGCGGATGTGATTACCTTCGTGCTGGTATTCTCCATCATCGGATTCATCGTGCTCTTCCCGGCGGCGGGTGAGTTGGGAAAGCGAAGCGTCGAATGAAGTAACTCAGTATCCCGGATACCGGAGGTATCCGGGATACTTTTCTTTGTAAACAAGGACTTAATACCATGAGTGATCAAGCTACCCAAATACCAGACCGAAGACTCACGACACCACGAGCCGCCGCCGTAGCAGGTATCATCTTTGCTGTTTTTTCAATCGCGACATTCAGCATTCTGAATTCGCATATCCCGGCGGTGAATGCGGATACCGGGGATTGGTTGGAAACAAGTAAAGGGCCAGTTACACTTGCTCTGGCCTTGATCCCTTTCGCAGGGATAGCCTTCCTGTGGTTTATTGGGGTGCAGCGAGATCGTCTGGGGATTCTTGAGGATCAATTTTTCTCAACCTTATTCTTTGGTAGTGGTCTGCTCTATCTTGGATTGGTATTTGCTGGCGCCGCCATGGCGGGGGGCACATTGATGGCCTATACACTCTCACCAGACATTTTTACAGATAGTCCTGTGTACACCCTCGCTCGAGCGGTGATCCACCAGATCACCAATGTGTATTCCATTCGTATGGCAGGAATGTTCATGATCGTGATGGCTACCATCTGGGTGCGGACAGAGATTATGCCACGCTGGATGGCCATCATCACCTATGGTCTGGCATTAGTTCTACTGGTCAGCGTCAGTTTCGTCCCATGGATAACAGAGGTTTTTCCTGTCTGGGTGCTTCTGGTCAGCATCTACGTCCTTGTCTTGAATTATCGCCACAAAAAAAGATATCGATGATGACTCACTTGATAACCAGGGTGAGGATTCGGCTGGCTAGAATTCGGTGTTGCATAAGCACGCACATCAACTAGTGGCATCATCTTATAACCTGCTGGAGCTGCGTAAGACTCTGAATAATGCAGCTTAATTTCAAAACTCAAACGTGATATCGAATATTCGACTTAGGTAAGGCGCGTCACTTATTTTATTCCCGTAAATGTACGGAGAGGAGTCGATATCATGAATTTCGGAGAAATTGATTTTTACCTGGTATTTGATCTGTTTATCCTGCTGCTGATCGGGATGGGACCAAAGATCGCACTCGTGCCATTCCTCGACATGACCGCGGACATGGACGGGGAAACCAAGAAGAAGGTGGCGAATACGATGGTGCGAGCCGCTGTGGGCACGGCTCTCATCCTGGTCGTGCTGGGCGGTTTTTTAATGAAGCTGCTGCACTTTTCACCGGGGGCGGCATCCATCGCGGGCGGGATCGTGCTGCTCCTGATCGCGCTTAACATGCTTATCAGCCCGGGGAAAGAGCACTCGCATGATGATGCCCACGGTCGTAGTGCGATGCAGTTGGCCATCTACCCGCTCGCGGTCCCCTTCCTACTCAACCCGGCTGGCATCGCCACACTCGTTATTGCATCTGGGAATATTGACTCGCTGCTGACGGGAGGTGTCATCATCGGCGTAGTCTTGCTTGTCGGTGTTATCGACATGCTCGTCTTCAAGAATATCGACAGTCTGGCCAAACACTTGGATAAATCACGATTGGTGATCACCGAGGCGGTCTTCGGAGTGCTGCTGGCTGCCCTGGCTGTGCAGCTTATGCTCGATGGACTCCATGATCTTGGCATCATCACTATGGAGATTTTCCATTAGGTGACTTGCTCATCGATCGGTCGAAGTTGTGTATGAAACCTGGAAAATCAGACTTCGGGATAAAGGGGAAACTGCATCGAGGATGCCCTTCGATTCCTAGTACAATAACAACACTTAATTGCCCAAATTATGAGGAGGAATGCTATGTCAGAACTACTTGAGTATAAGCCGGGGTCTACCTTTCCCGGCGTGATCGGCAGGACGGTGACCGAATCATCACCTGCCTGGCCGGAGTCTGTGCGCGCCAAAGAGGGCGCACCGAACGTCATCTTTTTCATTCTCGATGACGTCGGCTACGGTCAGATGTCCGCTTTTGGGGGATTGGTGAATACACCCAACATCGATCGTCTGGCGGAGAACGGCCTGCGCTACACGAACATGCACACGACGGCGTTATGTTCACCCACGCGCTCGTGTGTTCTAACCGGCCGCAACCATCACGCCAACGGCGTCGCCGCCATCATGGAAATGGCCACAGGTTTCCCTGGCTACGATGGACGCATGCCCTTCCAGAACGGCATGCTGCCCGAGATGCTTCTGGAGCATGGCTACAACACTTTCTGCATCGGCAAGTGGCACCTCTCTCCTGCTGAAGAGAGTACCCCGGCGGGTCCTTTCCACCGCTGGCCACTGGGTCGTGGATTCGAGCGCTTCTACGGATTTCTGGGAGGCGAGACCAACCAGTGGTTCCCAGACCTCACCTACGATAACCATTCGGTGCCACAGCGCAAGATGCCCGAGGATGGGTATCACCTCGATGAGGACTTGGCGGATCATGCTATCCAATTCGTCCTCGATGCCCACGTGAACGCACCGGACAAACCATTCTTCCTGTACTACGCACCCGGCTGCGCCCATGCCCCGCATCAGGTTGCCCCGGAATGGATTGAGAAATACAAGGGAAAGTTCGACATGGGCTGGGATGAGTACCGCGAGGTTGTATTCAAGCGTCAGAAAGAACTCGGTATCTTCCCCAAGGACGCTGAGCTTTCACCACGCGACCCGGATGTGCCAGAATGGGACACGCTCAGCGATGAGCAGAAAGGGCTCTATGCTCGCTTTATGGAGGTCTATGCGGGGTTCATCGAGCATATGGATTCCCAGTTTGGTCGTATCCTGGATGAGCTAGAACACATCGGTGAGTTGGACAACACGCTCATCATGGTCATGCCGGACAACGGCGCCAGCTCCGAAGGTGGAGTCGATGGCGCCTTCAATGAGATGAGCAGCTTTAATAACCGCTGGGAAAAACTTGAAGAAATTTTGCCACGAGCGGATGAACTTGGCGGGACCGCCTCGTACAACCACTACCCCTGGGGCTGGTCCTGGGCGGGGAATACACCCTTCCGCCGCTGGAAGAAAGAGGTCTACCGGGGTGGCTGCACGGATAACCTCATCGTTTCCTGGCCTAAGGGCATTAAGGCCAAAGGTGAGAATCGCCCCCAGTACGCCCATGCAATCGACATGGTCCCCACCATGCTGGAAGTGCTGGGTATCGAACCACCTGAGGCCATACGGGGCGTCGCCCAGTCACCTCTTGAAGGTATTAGCTTCGCCCACACCTTCGAGGATGCAAAAGCATCATCCGAGCACCACACCCAGTACTTCGAGATGTTTGCCAGCCGGGCCATTGACCACGATGGCTGGCGGGCGGTATGCGGATTTCCAGGACCCAGCTATGCAGAGGGAGCAGAGAAAGGGCGGAAACTCGGTGACGAGATTACACCCGATGTGCTCGATGACCTCGATGCCAACAGTTGGGAGCTCTACAACATCGCTGAAGATCCTACCGAGGCCCATAATGTTGCGGAAAAATATCCCGAGAAATTGACTGAAATGATCGCCCGGTGGTATGTGGAGGCAGGCAAGTATAAGGTGCTACCGTTGGATGGCACACTTATGCAGCGGTTTATTACGGAACGACCAAGGATAACCAAAGACCGCGATCAGTACGTTTTTTATCCTAACCTGTCTGTCGTCCCCATTGGCGGAACGCCGATGGCGTTTAACCGGCCGCATAGCATCACCGCGGAGGTCGAAATCCCGTCTGATGGTGCGGAGGGCGTGCTCCTGGCGCAGGGCGGTATCGCAGGCGGTTTTGTATTCTACATGAAAGACAACAAGCTTCATTACCTTCACAACTACATTGGCTTGGAGGAATTCACTGTAAGTTCTTCGGTGGATGTCCCGGAAGGGGAGACCACGCTGCGCTATGAATTTGAACCAACAGGCATGCCTGACTTTGAAAATGGCAAGGGAGCTCCTGGGCGTGCTCAGCTATATATCGACGACGAGCTGGTGGGCAATACGGAGTTTCCGACAACTGTGCCTATCACATTTGGCATCGAGGGCTTGAGCTGTGGGTATGACTTTGGTGAAGCGGTAACCCACGAATATGAGACCCCATTCACCTTTACCGGGTTGATCAAACAGGTGACGGTAGACCTATCCGGTGACCTCATAGAAGATGATGAAGCCGCAGTACGAAAGTTGATGGCCCAGCAGTAGCGATTAACCTTGCCATGCGAAGGCGAAAAACCTCTGCATGTATTTCAAGGATTGAAAAAGGAGAAGGATGATGAAGCGATTTTTAATATTGATGATAGCGTTGATGATGCTTCTGGCTGCATGCGGGACTTCAGAAACACCGACGAGCGAAGTCCAGGAACCTCCCCCAGACGAAGCAGGTGGTGAAACGGTGGGGGTGCCCACGGCCGTGCCGCCGAGCGATCTCACCGAGGTTTCGGTCGATCAAATCACCGACATCACCTGGCAGTGGGTGGGGCACACGGAAGTGACGCCCGCGTTCCAGGGCGTCGTTCCCGATCCGGAGAACTACACCATCGTGTTCTCTCCGGATGGTACAGCCCAGATGAAGGCAGACTGCAATATGGCTGGCGCAGGCTATACAGTGAGTGGCTCCAGCATGTCGTTCACCCCGGGTCCCATGACGCTGGCAGAGTGTGGGGAAGAGTCGCTCTATGACATGTACCTGCTCATGCTGGGCCAGACCGGGTCCTTCGGGATGAGGGGCGACCAACTCGTCCTTGTTTCCGAGGACGGGAACACAAGCATGCTCTTCGCCAACGCCGGTCCAGTCGAGAAGGCTGTCCCAGTCGAGGGCGATCCAGCTGCGTTGCTCGGGGAACCCACGGGAGAGGACAGCTTCAACACGGATAACAACTGGACGTTGTTCGATAACGAATGCTTCAGCTCGGATATTACCGGCGGTCAGTTTGTCATGACTGCGCATGGTCAACTCGGAGCGTGCTGGGAGGTCTCCTGGCCGGAGCTCGAGGATTTCTACATCGAGACGGTTGTGGAGATGCCGGAAACCTGTAATTCAGACGACAGCTTCGGAATGCTCGTGCGGGCGCCGGACAACAACCGCGGCTACCTGTATGGGATCGATTGCGGCGGTCACTACTACCTCCGGCTCTGGGATGGGACCCAGACGACGATCCTGATCCCGAACACGGCCACAGACATCATCAACGTTGACCCAGAAAGCAATAACAAGATGGGTCTCGCGGTGACAGACGGTGACTTCTACATCTATATCAACGGTCAGTACGTCAATCAGGCAGAAGACTTTACTTTCATGGAGCCAGGAAAGCTTGGCTATTTTGTGAACGCTGCCAAAGAAGGCGAGGGCTTTACGGTCAAGTATGATCAGCTCGCTGTTTGGATCCTGGAGGATACGTATTATCCTCCCGAGGCAGAGCTTCCGGATTATCCGGTTGTGGATATCCCTGATGTAACCGATGGAGCCAACCTGACGGCGAATGTGAACGTCAACGTACGTTCTGGACCCGGCACACAGTTCCGCGTGGTGGCTATCGCCATGCAGGGCGACACCGGCGATGCCATCGGGCAGAGCCCGGATGGCTACTGGTGGGTCGTGCCGATGCCGGAGGAGAACCAGCACTACGAACAGGGTTGGGTCTCGAAGCAGTACACGACGGTTGAACCACCGGACGCGCAGCTTCCGGTGACCACCCCGCCGCTGCTTCCTGCGACGGTGTACGCGGTCCCGCCGGCGCCGGGTGATCCTTCAGCAATAGTGGAGGAGCGAGGCGAGTTACGGAATGGTCCGGGGAACGAGTATCCGCTCTATGGGCTCACCTCCACTGGATCACCAGTGAAGCTGTTGCGTGTAACCGAGGACGGAAACTGGTACGCCATCGAACTCCCTTCGAGCACCATACCAGAGGGGATGGGCTGGATCCACAAGCTCTACCTGGAGATTGTGACTGCAGATGATTTGAGGGTGGTCAAGCCGTCGGAGTACCCAACTGTACCGCCGGATGCACGCCCGACGGCGCCGGGATCCGGTGCGGCTGCGGCCAAGGCGCTTGAGACGCTTAACGTGCTGAGCGGTCCGAGCAGTAGCTACCGCAGCTACGGCAAGGTCGACGCCGGCACGATCATGGGCATCGTAGGGCAAAGCAGTGATGGGAAGTACTGGGTCATCAACCTGCCCTCCTCGATCGCTCCTAGTGAGCAGGGGTGGGTGGATGCCAGCCTGGTTTCAATTTCCAAGGTGGAGACGGAGAGCGTCATCCCCGTCATTCCCGCACCTTAACAATAACGTATCCTGGATACCGCAGGTATCCAGGATACTGTTTCTTTCTATTCATACAACCTTCTCCCCCTTATCGGTTTTCGGGGGAGAAGGTTTTTCTATCCCGGGCTTCCACCGATCATGGCTGGCGTAATTGAGCAATGCGATAACGTGGTGTGTGGGGCGATTGTCGGGGCTCACCGAGTTGAAAAGCGTGCAAGTATTTGAGATCCATCCCGAGCGCGAGCAGCAGCTCTCCTCGGGTGGGATTATAGACTGCCGACCATCCAGAACCCGCATCAACGTCTTCTAAGATCGTCATGGCTTCCGCACTGCTGAGTTCCCCGTTCAGGGCTTGTAGATGTTCAAACGCACGTATGTAGCGCCAGCAGGGTGCATCCGCACCAACAGGCTGCCATTCAGCCACGAGGAAGTTGGTTGTCACCTGCCATGTTTCTCGACTTTCGGTCACAACGACATCGCCGTCAATGTACTCCACAATGACGCTTCTTCCGGTGGTATCTGCGAACAAGAAATGGGTGCACATTCCGTTGAACCGGATGGTGCTTTCCTCAGCGATTCGGAGTGCTTCATCTACATCAGCAGCATTGTTGAGC
>CBDVCG010000021.1:0-12916 GCA_965372425.1 uncultured Anaerolineales bacterium | reverse complement strand
GGCCGCAGCCATAAGCCATGCCTGGGAGATGAGCGTGGTCCGATCTGCGGTAGCCTTAACAATAGCTTCCCCCAACTCGGTTGAGAATGTGTCTGGCTCGGTCATCCAAGCAGCGAGTAGCGCGCCGAGCATGATGTCATCACCATCAGGTGTGATCCCCTGTCCCAGTCCGGCGAGGCGAGTTGCGCTTTCAATAATCATGTCCGGATCGTGGTCGGCGATTCCCTTGAATAGGATTTCAGATTCCGTCTCCAGTTGTTCCTGAAGACCGCGGCTGAGCGAAGCACACGATTCCCTGGGAGGGCCATGGTTTTTGGGCGAAGGTACCCATTGCGTGAGGAATTCGTCCAGCCATGCGACCACGATCCTCATCTCATCGGAGGTGGGATTCATCGAAGCCCAGGGAAAGCGTGGTTCCCAGATCTGTGGTTCTGGATCGGAGAGTCGTATGGAGAGCTCTCCGATAGTTGCGAATTGCGAATTAAGACTGCAATTCTCGTCGGAGGTGATGTGAGCGCTCAAGGGGAGGGCGGGTAGGACGATGTTGAAGGGACCATTTCCTATCGCTGGCGTGACGAAGCTTATGATCTCCCCGCCGTCAGCAATCAGATTCACGGCGGTTTCAAAGACATGAAGAACCCGGACGGGCTCAGAGCTGTCGAGCCAGTCACGCGTTCTCCTGGAAATTGAAAGAGCTGCGATTTCTCCGGTTATGACTCCGCCTTCTCGTCTTGCAGGGTGAGATACACTTTCTCTGCAGAGAGGGGCAGTTCAAGAATACGGACACCGATGGCGTCTGCGAGTGCGTTTGCGATCGCAGGCGCGGTGGGGATCATAGGATGTTCGCCAATTCCCCTGGCACCCCAGGGACCATCGTCCTGCGGCACTTCGACGATGATGGGGATAATCTCGCCGGGGATATCTACCGATGTCGCGATGCGGTAATCCGTGAAGCTGGGATTTTGTGGAACGCCATCCTTGAGCCATAAGCGTTCAAAGATTGCCGAGCTGGCGCCTTGCACCACACCGCCCTCCATTTGGGCACGCACCTGATCGGGATTGATCGCCTTACCTACATCAAAAGCTGAAGCGACCCGCAGGATTGTAATTTGGCCGCTGCGTGTATCTACCTCCAGGTCAACAGCCTGGCAGCCTGTTGTGTAATGCACGACGGCTCGTTTTCCCTGTCCTGTCTCGTTATCCAACGAGGTTACGTAGGTTGGCATGAAGCGACCATGCCCGATGATCGGACCCCCTCGCCAGCCTTGATCATCCGGGAGCGGTAAGCCATACACGACCATGTTCTTGAGCGGCATGGTTTCTTCTGACCGGTAGGAAACGATGACGCCATCACGGATGTCGAGATCGCTTGCATCTTCACCCCAATGCTCGGCCGCGGTTTCAAGAATCTGCCGGCGCGCATCTCCGGCGGCTCGCATGACGGCATTGCCCATGGACCAGGTGAGACGGCTCGCGACCGTCTGCCATTCGTAGGGGCTGTATTTTGTATCCAGCGGCGTGCTGATCCGGACCCATTCGAGCGGGATTCCTAACACACCTGCCACGAGCTGCGCGGCAATCGTGAACGTCCCCTGCCCGATTTCCTGGCCTCCGACACCCACCATAACCGTGGCGTCCTCATTGAATTTCACCCATGCTGATGATCCTGCATTTGGCGGCATGGCGGGGGCTTTCCATGCGATGGCGAGGCCCTTGCCTCGGCGCATATGCGGTGCGCTGGGGGGCGCATCTTCACCCCAATGAATGGCCTCCGCAGCTTTTTCAATGCATTCTGAAAGCCCGATCGGATGCATCACCATGCCGGTTACATTTTCTTCCCCGCCTTGGATGCAGTTTTTCAAACGGAAGGCGACTTTGTCCATATCGAGCTCTTCAGCCACCATGTCCATGATTTGTTCAATACCCCAATGGATCTCGGGCATGCCGAATCCCCGCATGGGTCCACCCACCGGATGGTTGGTGTACACACAATAAGAATCCGTTTCGACATTGGGGATGCGGTATGGACCTGTGGATGAATATCCGCTCGCGCGAGTGATATTCACGCCGTATTCTGTGTAAGCCCCGGCATCCCAGAAATACTCCGTCTTCATGGCGAGGATTTCGCCATCCTTCTTCGCCCCTACCTTGGTCTTTGCGATGAGTCCTTGCCTGACGAAGGCGCAGTAAAACTCCTCCTCGCGGGTCAGCCTTACTTTGACCGGCTGACCGGGTACCCGCATAGCCATAATGACTGCAGTTCCCTCGGCGCTAAGGCCTGCCTTGGAGCCGAAGCCTCCGCCCACATAGGGCGCGATCACACGGATATTTCCCTGCGATATACCCATGGCCTCTGCAATGAGATTCCGCTGGGCGAAGGGGGATTGGCTGCTGCTCCAGAGTGTGATCTCGCCCGAGTTATCTACCTGGGCAATAGCGACATGTGGTTCGATGGGCACATGCTGGATGTGGGGCACCTTGAATTCCCGCTCGACGATGACATCGCAGTCACTCCAGGCGGATTCGACATCACCTTTTCGAACTTTGAATAGATTAGCGATATTCGTCCCAGGCTGGGGCTGGATGAAATCGGCCACCCCGTACTCGCCGAGCTTGGGGTGGATGATGGATGCGTCCGAACGCACTCCTAGCACAGGATCGAGCACGGGTTCAAGGACTTCATATTCGATTTCGACAAGTTGGCAGGCTTCTTCCGCAATGGATTCCGTGGTTGCGACCACGCCGACGACAGGATCGCCCACAAAGCGGGCGCGCTCCCTGCAGAAGATATAGCGGTCTTTCAGATATAGTCCGAAGCGTTCCTCACACTCTTCGCCTGTCACGACCGCGCGCACCCCGGGAAATTCGCGCGCTTTGCTTACATCAATGCTCTTGATCAAGGCGTGGGGATGAGGGCTCCGTACAACGCGCCCGTAAAGCAGCCCGGGTCCAAATTGATAGTCGTCTGCGAAAATAGCTTCTCCGGTTACTTTTTCTAATGCGTCGACCCTGTGGACACTGTCGCCTACCGGTGAGGGTGGTTTCGTTTTTAGTTCCATCTCAGCCTCCCTCGCAGGCCGCGGTTTGAATGGCCTGGACGATGCGTACATATCCTGTGCATCGACAGAGATTTCCTCTGAGCGCACTCTGGATTTCGCCCTCCGTCGGATCGGGATTGCGTTCAAGCAGGGATCGAGCCGAGATCAAGATTCCCGGTGTGCAAAAACCACACTGCGTGCCGGTGTGCTCGATGAAGGCTTTCTGCAGCGGATCGAGCCCGTCGTCGCCGGCGAATCCTTCCACGGTGCTGATGTCAGAGCCGTCTATCTCAACCGCGAGGACCATGCATGCGTTGACGGGTTCACCGTTCATCAATACAGTGCATGCGCCGCATTCACCTGTGTCGCAGCCGCTCTTTGTACCCGTGAGGCATAAGTGTTCCCGAAGAAATTTCAATAGGGTGAGATTGGCTGGGACTGCCCGGCTTTCCTGGTATCCGTTGATGGAGAAGGAGATAGGGTGGGATGTCATTTATGCCTCCTTCTGGAGTTGAGTCCAGACATTGCTCAATGCCTGAAGGGATAGCTCCCGCACCATGGCTTTACGGTATTTGGCGGTAGCTCGTATGTCATCGATTGGAGAGGCGACGTCTTCCGCGGCAAGAGCTGCCAGGTTGATGCGTTCATCGGATATGGCACCCTCTGCAAGGATCGCTTCGGCTTCCGGGGCACGGATGGGTGTGGGTGCGACTGAAGCCATCGCGATGCGGAATTGGTATCCTGAGGCCGATCCCTTATCAGGAAAGCCAGCCACGGCGACGCCCGCGATAGCAAGATCACCTTCAGCGTTGCGACCGAGTTTTATATACCGCCCGATCAGGCCCGTTTCAGGTACCGGAAATTCAATCGAAGTTAGTATCTCATCTCCCTCAAGAACGGTCTCTCCCGGACCTTTAAAGAATTCTCTAAGAGGTATTTTGCGTTCACCACCCGGTCCCTTGATGCCAAGGGTGGCTTTGAGGACCAACCCTGCTGGGGCAGTATCCGCAGCTGGGGAAGCATTCGCAAGATTGCCGCCCATGGTGGCGCGGTTGCGAAGTTGATAGGAAGCGACGGTCTCAATGGCTTCAACGAGAAGGGCATAATAATCCCGGACTTCTGGGTGTTTTGCAATATTGTTCATCGTCACGGCGGCTCCCACCCGAAGACCCCTATCGAGATCGAAGCTGATATCCGTAAGACCGGGGAGTTGTTTGATATCTACGAGCAGATGTGGATGTCGGTGCCGCCCACGCATCTGAACGAAGAGATCTGTTCCTCCCATAAAAACACGCGCTGCGGCGCCGTTTTCATGGAGCAGGGTGGTCGCCTGTTTGAAGGTGGCAGGCTTTTCGTACTCGAAATCAGGCAATTCTGGCAGAGGCAGGTTCATTGGCACCCCCGGGGTGACTTGGTTGAAACCGGTCGGATATTATTAAAGGAAGACATCGATCAACGGCTGAACAACAAATCATCGTTGATGCGTGTTCTCGGGCTTATGTCTGTGAGGTCTGACAGACGCAATCCCCAAATTTCGTCTTCTCGAAGGAATCTTTTTTCTTCATTAGTTCAGCGTAACGGTCATCATCGACGAAGGCAACTATTCGAGAGATGCTCGCTTCTCCATCCACGAATCTCCAGGGGAAGCAGCCGATCTCAACTCTTTCGTTAAGCAGGAGATCGATATCACCCCCAAGACACTCGGCGTGGATGATGCCTTCTGGGAACAGCTCGATATGCATCAACTGGTATTTATCATCCGTGAAGACTTCGGCGATTGCCTTTCCATACTTTTTCTCAAAATGCGCCTCAGCTTCCTTCGTCTGCCGCGGCATCCAGGTACGGATGATGGTGTTCATGGGATGATCTGCGCTGCCGCAGTCAACACCCAGCCATTTTATCTTTTTGGCCATACACCATTCTGCGAACTCTCGGTCCGGTCCGGGATGCTTGACCATGTATCGAATTTCATCCGCGATGGGTTGATCCCACCCGTAGCGATGATAACCTGTGTGGATGAGGAGGATGTCGCCCTCCTGGACATCGACCCGATCTTCTACCATCTTCGATGTGTAAATATCATAATCGCCGGCAGCGTCTGAGAGGTCGACGATGACACCGGGACCATAGAGGAAATCAAAGTCGAGCGCGGCGATATCCTTTCCGGGCGTGTAAAAATGGATTTCACCGTCTAGATGTGTTCCCAGATGATTCGAGTGCGTCACAACCTGGCCGTTTGCCCCGTTCGGAGCCAATCGCTTGAAGTATTTCACCTGGAGAGGTTCATACGTCGGCCAGGGGGGAGTTCCGATTCCGAGTGGGATGGATAAATCAATAATCTTCATGATGGATGCTTCTCCTTCTATCTTTTCCGATCAGCGGGAAACTCGGGCGATCAATACATAGTCCCGGGTTGGCCTGTTTATGGGTGAAAAAAGTTTCATCTACATTACCAATTTTCAGAAACCTCGTTGGACCAAACCTGATAGGATCGAATGAATAAACCGATCTCAGACTGATGGCATCAGGCTTTCCCCTATCGACCTTTTATCTCTCTAAACAGATCGGTTTAATAAGCGATCAACCTGCCTTCTCGAAGATGAGCCCTTCGACTTTAACGCCGCCGAAATCTCGCACAGGACCCCAACCGGTCTTGAGCTTCATGCCCATGTGGGGCTGGTCCACAAGGATGAGTCCCAGCGCACGGATACCATTCTCGAATTCTACAACACCAAGAATGCGGCCGCGTTCGTCCATCCCCCAGGGAAGCTGTTCGACAATCGTGTAGGTCAACAAACTCGCCGTCGGAGTGGGCTGGATTTCTTCGAAGTCCCTTTCCCTGCAATTGAGACAGCGGTTGTGATAGGGGTACATCACATGCCCGCAGCTGGTGCATTTATACGCAGTGATGGTCATGATTTTCTCCCCAGAACAAATGCGAGAACGTTATTCCCAAATCCACCGAAATTCAACGAGAACCCCCGCTTTGCATCCTTAACCTGTCTTTCGCCGGCGTCGCCTCGTAATTGCCAGACCAATTCGACAACTTGAGCGACACCCGTAGCGCCTACAGGATGTCCCCTTGCTTTCAGCCCCCCGGAGGGGTTAATGGGGATCTTCCCATCAATTTTCGTCTCACCTTTTTCAAGAGCTTTGGCGCCCTCACCTTTTTTAAAGAAGCCCACATGTTCACTCTCTGCGATTTCCAGGATGGTGAAAGCATCGTGGAGTTCGGCCACGTCGATATCCTTGGGTTTTACACCGGCCATGGCAAAAGCTTTCTCAGAGGCCAGTCGCACCGCTTTGAGGTCTGTGGGATCGCTGCGTTCCGCGAGTGTGTGTGTGTCGGTTGCTTGACCCACGCCATCGATGGTGATGATGGGTCTCTTCAGTTCTTTGGCAATTTCTTCTGTGGTCAGGAGCACCGCTGCGGCGCCATCGCTTACGGGGCAGCAGTCATAGAGGTGCAGGGGGTCTGCTACGACCGGGCTGTTGATGTGAGATTGCGGGTGGGTGAGGATCCCTTCCATTGTGATCTTCATCTGGATGTGTGCATACGGATTGAGCAGTCCATTCTCCTGGTTCTTGATCGCGACCATTGAGAGATGTTCACGGGTGACGCCGTACTCTTCCATATAAAGACGGGCGAACATGCCAGCCAGCGCAGGCAGTGTGACCCCGTAGATGTATTCTGCCTGCGGATGCGTCATCGCGGCCACGATGTCCGTAGCCTTCGGTCCGATCACGTCGCGCATTTTCTCGCCTCCGACAACAAGAACGACGTCATTAAAGCCCGATGCCACAGCAAGAAAACCGTTTTTTATCGCCGAACCACCTGAGGCGGGTCCGTTCTCTATACGTTCTGCAGCGGCGGGGAGCAGGGCGAGCCTGTCCACGAGCGCGCTGGCGACGGAGACTTGATGGTTGAACAGACCGGATGCCATATTCCCCACATAGACTGAATCCACGGGTCGGTCACCTAAATGAGCGTCATCCATGGCCCGCAAACCTGCCTCTGCGAGCATATCCACCAGGCTGTCATCGTCATTCCGCTCGAAGGGGATCATGCCAGCTCCGATAATTACGACGGGTCTCATCGTGGTTTCCTCCTTGCTCCTAGTATCTTCTCGCGAATGTCATCCTCGCTAGCAACGAGGATTTCTCGTTCTGCGATTTCCATTAACTCGTCTGGTACAGGTCGTTCACCGGCAACCAGACGTTCTTTGTGTTTGAAGTATAGATCGCGCGTAAGGGCAAAAGGTGTCGCACCTCCAAGCTCGTGCTGACCTTCTCTCTGTATTAGCTCATACTCGATCATCCATCGCCTGAATCCGATGGGGCTCTCGGCGGTGATGAGCACCTCTTCCTGGTTGAGGTATTCAAAAGAGTACTCCATCTTCGCGGCGAACAAGTGTGCTCCGATACGTAAGCCCCGTTCAATGGCGAGGGTATGGAGGCTGATGCCTAACTCTGGTGAGTAGAGCCTTGTGTTGACGATGCCGACGAGCAGGCCATCCACCTGACCCATCAGGCAGAATTCATCGCGGACTCTGTATCGGTACCAACCGAGAAGCTCCGCGTAGACTCGGGCGCCGACGATGTCGTAGAAATCTCGCTCAATTTCCAGCGTGGGTTTGACTGCCTCGAGAATTCTAGGAACGTCGCTGCGTGAGGCTTGACGTACAACCAATTTTCCCCCCGTGGCTAATGTGATCACCTTGGGAGGGTAGGGCTCCATCTCCATATCGGGTGGTCTAAGATAGGCTTCAACTTCTAAATCCATGGTGTGTCCTCCAGGTTTTTTGTTGCTCGATCTAGCTGCAATTGATGATTTAAGCTGATTCCAAGAAACGTTTTTACCAGCCAATGAAGATTCAAGCTTAGCTATTTGTGCTCAGGAAACTTGAACGTGGTTGGTTTATTTTAATGACAGACCTATTTTCGCTTAAAACGATGGCATTTGTATATGGATGAGCGTTCGATTTTCGGTGCGTAAAATGTCATCAAAATTCACAAAAGTGTTCTTCTGTGGAGATATTGCAGAACGACGTACAACCAAAATGATAATTATTGAGAGATCGAAATCAGCCCTGAGTTAACGAGAATCCGCAAATCGCGAATTGACCCAACAACTTTAGCATAATTTCAGATGAATTAGCATCGTGGTAAACGTATTCTGGGGGGGATGCTTGTGAGCAATCCCGGAAGAAACATATGGTAGGCTCACTTGCATCATCAAATATGTTGTAGGAAGATCAATGATTGAACCATGGATTGAGGAATTATTGAGTGAAGCGAATGATGGATACCTGGGATTAAGGTCACCGGGTCAAGTACTCTTCAACTGTTCATCCGTTGCTTTATATATGAAACTCGCTGAAAACCTATAGCCTGCTGAGGGGAAGAAAGCGGGTAGCCAGGAGGCCAGCGCGGATGGCTGCCGGAGGACTGATAGAATTGACGCACGGCTCCCGAAGCGAGTGCCCATCCGCGCCTGCGCGCTACTGCTACCACTGAGATAGGACGAAAAGTCTTTTCTCCGGCTCGATTCCGGCATTCGAACCTAGCCTACTGTCCAGTTGAAGAGCTAATGGGCTGAGAGATGAGGTGCTATGGAGATTTCCCTCGAATTCCTGCAAGCTGTATTTGATCACCTGCGGATTGGGCTGGTGGTCATTGACACTGACAACAAGATTGTCCTATTCAACAGCCTAGCTGGCGAGATGCTGCAAGAAGACCCACAGACCCGGGTTGGATCGACCATTATGAGTTGCCATCCGCTCGAGTCCGATCCTGCCGTCAAAAAGCTCATCGATGACATCAAGCTAGGCGCAAGTAGCCATTACGAAGGCAGGATTAATTATCAGGGCAGAATGCTCTACGAGTACATATATCCCATTCGCGATTCGGATGGAACCTATGTGGGCATGATCGAGGAACTGCATGATGCAACCGAACGCTCACAGCGGATGCAGCGCCTGGAAGAATGGGAAGATGTGCACGTTTCGGGTATTGGTAAGAGAGCCCCTCGCAAGCCCGAATACAATAAAGAGATTAGAGGATAGAGGGGACAGTAACCTGCGTACTTGGATTCAACTACGAAGTGCAACTTTGAAGGTTGGAATAAGAGGGAAGCTTCCGCTGAGATCACACATTTGGCTGGTCAAACACAATCGGAAATTGCTGTGCCTCTTTTCGATCTCCACCGTACTTGTACATCAAATTTGCACATTGTAGAATTCGATGGTTTCGATCTTTGACAATTACCTGGACATATCCGGACCTTAAAACCCGCACATCTTGAAAGACCCAACAATAACGAAGAAGAGGAATTTATGCCCACATACAAATTCAAACCTGAAGACATCGAACCCCTTCTCGAGGGACTTGCCATCTACGGCACGGGCGGTGGCGGCTCACCCGAGTGGGGACGGGCCATTATGGAGCAGGACTTCTCCGTCGGACGAGACCTGGGGATCATAGACCTGTCCGAAGTATCCGACGGCGGCACAGTCGTGAGCGGCGGTATTATGGGATCCGTGAAGATCCTCGAGGAGATGGGGACCAGCAAAGTCATGGCCCATTGGGAGGATCGCTTTGAACTCCTTGAAGTCACGAGAGTCATGGAGGGAGTTCTCGGAAAAAAAATCGACTACGTGGTTCCTTTCGAAGTTGGTGGACTTAACACGCCAGTGATTCTTTCTCTGGGAGCCCGGATGGGGATTCCAGTATTGGATGGTGATGCACTTGGCAGATCGGCTCCCGAAACTCAGATGACCAGCTTCATTGGACACGGCATCAGCCTTACTCCGATGCCTTTGATCGACTTTAAAGGGAACGTTGTCGTCGTACACGACGCAGTTGATTCAACCTACCCCGACCAGCTCGGTCGGTATGTGGTCACGCAAGGTGGCGGACTTGGTGCTAACAACCATTACCCTATGACCGGGCTTGAGGCGAAGCGAGCCGTAATCCCAAATACGATCAGTGCATCTCTCGATCTCGGTCGCACAGTCCTGAGCGCACGGGCACGAGGAGAGGATCCCGTAGAAGTGGTGGCGAAGAAGGTGAACGGTGCTTTGCTCCTCGTAGGTGAGATTAGCGCGCTGCACGAAGAGGAGAGTATGGGCTTTTATTTCACAACTGCTGTTATTGAAGCCCAGGGCGAACTCTCCAAGAGTAAGATTGAATTAATAATAAAGAATGAGACGATGATGCTCCGCATCGACGGGGAAACAAAAGCCTTATTCCCGGATCTGCTGCTCATGCTCGAGCCTGGAAGCGGCCGAGGGTTGATGAGCATCGAACTGGGAGTAGGATCTCCGCTGGCGCTCATCGGAGTCCCGTGCCATCCACGATTGCGGGAAGCAGCAGCCTCGCCTCAGGGGAGCCTGGCATTCAGCCCCACTCGCTATGGGCAGAGCGATGAGACCTACCGACCGATCGAGTCGCTGCTCGAAGGCATGTGGTAGATTAGCCCCGCACCGATGAGCCTGTTCATGGGAGATCGGCCCAATCATTGAGTAAATCAGAAAATCACGGTAATACGAGTTTGAGGTACGCCCTGGAGGCCAGCATGGAACCAGCTCCCGTAAGTCTAACGATCAATATCCCAACCTGCACGGCTTGCAAAGCCTGCGAGTTGGCATGCTCCTTTATAAAGCTTGGCCATTATTCCCCCTCGCATTCGCGCATCCAGGTACTTCAAGTCTACGAGGAAGGTGTGAATGTCCCCATCGTTTGCATCAATTGTGAAGCTGCACCTTGTATGGACGTCTGTCCAACGGAAGCCATTACCATAGATGACAAACTGGGGATCGTGAGCATCGAAGGCGATCTCTGCACGGCATGTGGAGAGTGTGTAGAAGTTTGCCCCTATGGCGCAATTCATATTCCCGAGCAAAGTGACATCGCGCTGATGTGTGATCTATGCGGTGGTGACCCAGCCTGCGTAATCAGCTGTATATATGGGGCGCTGAAATTCGAACGCACACCTGATATCGCATACGCCGCAATCGAACATGATTTCACGAACATACCAGGCGATGAACGGAACTGGGCTGTGGCTGAAGACCTGGCAGCACAATTAAGACACGGTTGGGAGGTGCAGCCATGATCCGACCCATTTCAGCTCAAAAGATATTATTCGTCGACCTCACTCGGCGTGAAATCTGGCATGAATCAATTTCGCAGGAGGAGATTCTCAAGTACCTGGGTGGGCGCGGAATCGCCGCCAAACTCCTTTATGAGACCATCTCTCCGGGGCTCGACCCATTGAGCCCGGAGAACCCCCTCATCATCAGCACTGGTACGCTCACGGGGACAAATCCACCTTCTTCCGGACGCTCATCCATCACCACCAAGAGCCCGGCGACGAACCTGTACATGAAAACCAGCGTTGGGGGTCACATCGGCGCCGAGCTGCGTTTCGCAGGATGGGATTTCCTCGTTCTACTCGGCGCCGCCTCCGAACCCGTATATCTGGCAATCAGGGATGACACGGTTGAGATTCGCGACGCCTCCCATTTATGGGGAAGGGGAACTCGCGAAACGGACAACCTGCTTAAATCAGAGTTTGGGGATCGAGCGCTCCAGACCGCCGTTATCGGACCAGCGGGTGAGCATCAAGTTCTCTTCTCCTGCATCATGTGTTCTCGGTACAACTCCGCCTCACGCGGCGGAGTTGGGGCAGTCATGGGCTCGAAGCAGCTGAAAGCGATCGCCGTTCGTGGGATGGGCGGGTTATCGGTGGTGGAAAGCGAGAAGTACTACCAATTAGCGGATCAAATGCGCCGGGATCTCGCCAAAGATTCAGGATCAGAAGGTCTGTATAACTGGGGTACCTCGGGTTCGATCCCCGGGTTGAACGAGATGGGCATGCTCGCCGCTCGTAATTTTTCCCAGGTGGGCATAGAAGGCGCTGAACGCCTGAGTGGACAATACTTCTTAGATGAGGGCTACTTGATAGGAAGAGAGTCGTGCTTCGGATGTTCGACCGCCTGCCATCGATACGTTCGGACATTGGATCATCGCTACGGGAAGGTTAAGGATTCCGGACCCGAGCTCGAAACAGTGCTTTCACTCGGAACGGAATGTGGGATCGTCGACACGGATTCATCCCTTGTCGCCAATCAACTATGCAACGATCTCGGAATGGATACGATCTCCGCTGGTCATGTAATCTCCTGGGCGATGGAGTCTTTCGAGCGAGATATTTTGAGTCTGGAGGATACAGACGGGTTGGACCTTCGCTTTGGAAATGTCGAGGCCATGCATGAGATGCTGGGGCGAATTGCACATCGCCGCGGCGCCATGGCCGATCTGCTCGCAAATGGCACACGCAAGGCTTCCGAAATCGTCGGGGGAAACTCCTACGAATGGGCAATTGAGGCCAAGGGATTGGAGCAATCCGCGGTGGATACACGGATGGCGAAAAGCTACGCCCTCGCCTTCGCAGTGAATCCGCGTGGACCAGATCA
Source organism: uncultured Anaerolineales bacterium (assembly GCA_965372425.1). Classification (GTDB taxonomy): domain Bacteria; phylum Chloroflexota; class Anaerolineae; order Anaerolineales; family E44-bin32; genus E44-bin32. Next base: position 399 of record CBDVCG010000021.1, on the reverse strand, counting down.
CCTCATGACGGAAACCTTCGCCGAGTTCGGACTATCCAAAGAGGCTCGAAAGATAATCCAGAAGATTACGGGCGATGAGAAGCTGGCCAATCCGACCCTGCTCGAGAAGCGTGCTGAAATTGTACGCTGGCACGAGGATGTCTACGCCGCCTCTGAAGCTCTCGGTTTTTGCGTTTTTACTTCTACAGCAGCGTTTGCGGTTAATCCCGAGAATATGGCGCAATTGATCAGCTATGGCCTGGGCGTACCTTTTGATGAAGATCAACTTATGCTGGGTGGTCAACGTACGGTGAATATCGAGCGGTGCTTCAATGCTCGCGAAGGCGCTACTCGTAAAGACGACAGGCTCCCCTGGCGAATGATGAATGAGGAAGTCCCAACAGGACCCAATAAGGGAAT
>CBDVCG010000020.1:0-15028 GCA_965372425.1 uncultured Anaerolineales bacterium | reverse complement strand
TTCTGGGAAAGTGAAGACGAGCTCTACGATGAAATAAGAGAGTTCAACGATGCATCAGGAGGGGTCCTATTAATACTCCCCGTTGAGACGAACCCCCGCCCGATCTAGCGTAAATCGATATCTCCAAATCCGTGACATCCATCGAAGGGATGTGGATTGTCGTCACACTTAATTTATGCTGGGGGGTAAAAGCCCCACAGAAGATGCGAAAAACGTCCTCCTAGACAGCGCCAATAAGTTGTGCTATCATGCCGTCGTTGAGCGCGGGCTGAGAGGACTCTCTCAGTTTTTTTCGTCTATGTCTGGTGCTCACGACAAATTCAAATGTTGGCTAAGGGTTGAAATGGAGAACAACGGCGTATACCTCACTCCTGAGGGGATGATTAATCTAGAAGAAGAACTCGAGCATCTGCGTGAAGTGCGCAGAAAAGAAGTTGCTGAACGTCTTCATGAAGCGATGGAAGACGGTGAGCTGATCGAGAATGCAGAGTACGAGGCTGCGAAGAATGAACAGGCCTTTGTCGAAGGCCGTATTCTCGAGATCGAACGTATGCTTGCCCAGGCGATCATCATCGAACCGGACGAAGATGCTGAGCATGTCGTCATCGGTTCTACGGTGGTGATCAAAGAAGGCAGCAAGAAGTCAGAGACGTATACCATCGTCGGCGCCGCAGAAGCGGATCCGAAGGAGGGCTTAATTTCAAACGAAAGCCCTCTGGGCCGAGCGCTCCTCGACAAGAAAGTGGGCCAGCGCGTCGATGTACAGGCCCCCGCTGGCGATCTCCGCTTCAAAGTTATTAAGATAAAATAACGTTATCAGAATTGTGGAGCGCCCCATGTGTGCTGTGTGCCACGCGGGGCGCTTTTCGTGTACACTTGCGACGGGTGGATTTGACACGCTACGCACTGTCGGATCCTGAACGAGAGGATACAGGTGGGTATGGAAGAACAGTCAGAGCTCGAGCGTATCCGCATAGAGAAATTAAAGGCGCTCCGTGATCATGGGTTGGAAGCATTTCCTGCGTCTGTGGAGCGGACACACACAACGCTTATGGCCATTCATGAATTTGAGGCCAGCGAAGATGAAAACGAGGTCAAAGCTGCCGTCGTCGGAAGGATTCGATCGATCCGTGAAATGGGGAAGGTCATCTTCACTCATATTGAAGATGGAGCCGGTCAGCTTCAACTCTTTCTGCGCAAGGATGACATCGGGGATGAGAGCTTCGATCTGTTCCGTGAGGTGTTTGACCTTGGTGATTTTATCGAAGCTAAGGGTGTCATGTTCCGCACTCGCACAGGCGAGGTGACCCTCAAGGTGGGTGAATTCCGGATGCTCGCCAAGGCGCTCGCGCCGCTCCCGACATCGAAAACCGAAGATGTGGATGGGGAACGGGTTGTGCACAGCGCATTCGCGGATCCTGAGGCGCGCTATCGGCAGCGCTATGCCGACCTAGCTGTGAATCCGGAGGTGAGGGAGGTTTTTCGAACAAGAGCTCACATCATTCGGGCGCTGCGCGATTTTTTCGATGAGCGCGGGTTCGTTGAGGTCGAGACACCCATACTCCAGCCTGTGTACGGCGGTGCGGCGGCGAAACCGTTTACTACCCATCACAATCAGCTTCACCAGGATCTCTTCTTGCGAATTTCGTTCGAGCTCTATCTAAAGAGGTTGATCGTAGGTGGGTTCGAAGGTGTTTATGAGATTGGACGCGACTTCCGCAACGAGGGCGTCTCCTTCAAACACAACCCGGAATTTACACAGCTCGAGTTTTACCAGGCGTATGCGGATTATCACACCGTGATGGACCTCACCGAGGAGATGATTGCCCACACAACACAGGAAGTTCTGGGAACGTTGGAGCTTGAATACAAGGAATATCACATCGATCTCACGCCACCCTGGAAACGGATTGAACTGCGCCAGGCGTTGATCGATTCATCCGGCATCGACATTGGAGAACACCTCGACGCGGATTCGTTACGAAAGGCGATAAAAAAGGCGGGGCTGGAACCTTCAGCATCTGCGACGCGCGGCAAGCTCATTGACTGGCTGATCGGAAGCAAGCTCGAGCCCGATCTCATCCAACCGACCATCTTGTTCGATTATCCCCGCGACATTTCGCCCTTGGCGAAAAGCAAACCGAATGATCCCGCGACAGTCGAACGCTTCGAAGCTTTCATCGGTGGAATGGAAATCTGTAATGCTTTCACAGAACTGAACGACCCGCTTGACCAGGAACAGCGCTTCCTGGAGATGGGTCGAGAATACGATGCCGACGATGCGGAACGCCACCCGATGGATGAAGATTACCTCCGGGCGCTGCGGTACGGCATGCCTCCGACCGGTGGCTTTGGGATGGGTGTGGATCGGTTGACGATGTTACTCACGAATCGAACTTCAATTCGAGAGGTGATCCTCTTCCCTCATCTGCGCAGCAAAGAGTAGGTTGGGTCAGGCGTTTTGGGAAGTAGAAGCGTCAGGAATTGTCCCAAAAGGGCAGTCCCTCTTCTTATGGGAAAAATCCAGAATACCCTATAGTTTGCTTCAGGGATGAATGGCAAGCGGGGTATGGGGGTGGACATCACCATACAGTCTTTTTCCTTAATAGAATAACGGCGAATTGCCCTCCCCATCATCTCCATCCTCTCCACGTGTACCCAGAACGGGGATACGGATAAGCCTCGCAAAAAGGAGCTGCTTCTTAGGTCGATGAAACAAAATCCCTTTCTCTGGGAAGTGAGAGGGAAGATTGATGCATCCATAACAAGCATCTTCTCAAAACGGTGATCAAGGTGGAGACGCCCTGGTTTCTACGTTTTCAAAATGGATAATCATGCTCAACCTATTTGCGAGGAATTCTTATAATTGTGGAACGGATAATTAAAACCACTCTCCATTTTCACGGAGAGTGGTTGGGGTGAGGGTAGTTTTATATGTTCTCGAGATCACGGACCCAGTGTTAGATTTATTATATTCTCCAAATCAAGCACGACTGTAAGCTTTATCCGCGCTTGCGGAGGGCGCTCAACCCTCCCGCGATGAGGAGTGTCAGAAATGCGACAGCCACTGTGGCCTGGACGACGGTCTTCGGCTCCATCCCTGGCATGACCACCTCGCCATCCCCATACGACTTGAAGAGCTGTCCCCAACCGGTCTGAAGCGCACTTTCGACTCGCTTGCGACCGATGAAGGGATACCAGAAAACATTGTGGTAGAAATTACTGGCAAAATACGACCAGGGCACGAGTGGACCCTGTAGCAGCACTTTCTCAAGCGGTTTGAGCGGTCCGTGATAGATGGCTTTTTGACCAAGGCTGGCGAAGGTGTCCTCCTGCTTGAAATTCCAGGGATTTTCATCTTCGATGTCGTATCCCACGATCTGAATCTGAGATGGATCGCCCACACCCATATCAAGCTCATGCGCCCTTCGTATGAAGCGAATGCCCATGGGATCAAACCCCTGCAGTTTGGCGGAGACGGCATCGATCGCCACTTGATCTGCTGAGGCGAGAAGGATGTCTTTTTCATGCCAGCGCATGGCACGGGGGCCGGGTCCGTCTCCGGCAAAAGTTCCGTCCATAACGGCAAACAGCCCGGGGTGGATATCCTGCTGGATCATGAGCAGGTCGACGAGCGTGTCGTGGATAACCGAATGTGTCCAATGCCGGTTCCGATGAAGCAATCCGCCAAAGGCATTCTTCATCGCACCCGTAATGGTGGTGAAGACGTGTGTCTTGATGGTGGGAAGTTGGATGATGTTGATCCCGACCAAGGATTTCGGGATGAGCACGCCATCGGGGTACACCTTGTCAAGGACGAGGAAAGGACGCTTCTTTGGCACATATTCGAACCACTCGAAATCTTCCTCGTAAAGATAGATGCAGGGAATGTTGTACCTGTCTGTGACGAAGCGGTGCTTGTTGTTGAATTCGCCCACGCGCGTGTCCACCACGACCGTGTCGTTATGGATCCCAACCAGGTCCTCATAGCCAGCCGATTGAAGCGCCTGAATCACACCCTCGATCTGCCAGGGTGTGGAGGAACATGCTGGATACCAGGTCTGCCAGGAGATGTTGATCTTCAGCCCGGTCTTGTTTTCTTTGGGCAGCGCCTCTTCGAACTTCGCCAGGTGCATTACTTCCTGGATTTCATCGAGGACGGTGTCAGGTGTGGTTTTTATTACGGCGACGGTGCCTTTACCGGGGAAATCGCTCATCTTCACTCCTTGATCTGAATGAGGACATTCTAACGCACTCCATAGAGCTGGAGAAGATCGACTTGGGAACTATAGAGGCGACCGAGGTGCCCTGGGAAGTTGATTGAGAGTCATTCGGAAGTTGGAGTCCTTTGTCGGGACGGAAATCTTCTGAAGGTCATGCTACAATACCAGCGACATGAACCAAGAAACGGAGTTCGATTTCCTCCCCGAGGATGAACGTATCGAAGGGCTAAGGGCACCCATCTCCCGGAGAGAGGTGAGGATCCAGATCTACCTTCCACTCATCGTCGGGCTCCTCTTCATCGCCATCGTCGTCATCGCGTTGGTGACTGCCGGATTTGGTACAACGAGTGCCTGGGCGGATGTCTCGCTGATGCTCATGATCATCCCGATTTTCATGCTCAGTCTGATTATTCTGACAGCATTCCTTGCACTTACCGTAGGCGTGGTTCGGCTGCGAAGTATCATCGTCGCTCCTCTCCGGCAGGTGTATCAATATATCGTACAATTCGGGAATGGCGTTGACAGGGCCAGCGACACGATGATAAAACCGTGGGTCTCCCTGCATGCCAACTTGGCTGCAGTGGAAGCTTTCTTTACAGGAATCGCCAAATTCTTTAACTCCTTCAAGGATGAAGATTATGGATGAAACAAATTCATGGAAAGTGAAAACTCTTCTCATCGGGACCGTGATAGGCGCGCTCTCAGGTCTGGGAATGGCGTTTCTGCTCGTGAATCGAGCGGATGAGGAGGAAACTCAGGCCAAAATAGGTGCGGGTGAGGGTATCCAACTGGGTCTCGCCATCCTGGGGCTGCTCCGTCTCGTGAGTCAGTTCAAAGATGAGGATAAAAAGTTAGAGGACTGACGCTCTTGGACCACCTCGATCAACCCGCCATGAGCGAGTGGAACAATCACACGTCTGTGCCCCTGCAGGCGTGTTCTTTTTATGGGTGAGCACTGACGAAACCATGATCAGGAGCGCCTCTGAATTGAATGATGGGTTGAGGGCAAACGGACCGTTGGCATTCAAGTTGATTCGAGCTCACAAAGCCCAATACGGAGATGGATAGGAATAAGGAAAATGAGATGAATGCATTGGGATTAGCTTGTCTCTTCCTCTTTGTTCTGCTTCTGTCATCCTACGTGTTTGTGCGCTTTCGCCGGTCTCGCTCCGCCGTTCCTATTCCATCATTCTTGACGACGCTGATCGATCACCCACTGCGGCGTCGCTTCGTTCAACCGCCGAAGGAAACCGCCAGGCGGCATGGGATCCAACCGGGGATGCGTGTGCTCGAGGTGGGTCCAGGACGAGGGACGTATTCGATCGCAGCCGCAAGGGCTGCTGGGGAGAATGGTCAAGTCGTCGCCATCGACATCGAACCCCGACTGGTCGAGCAGCTTACGCGCAGAGCATTAGAGGAGGGCGTGATCAACCTTGAAGTCCAGGTGGGAGATGCATGCAATCTCAACTTCGATGAGGAAGATTTCGACCTTGTTTTCATGATCGCCGTCTTAGGGGAAATCCCGCATCCAGATCGTGCGCTTCGTGAATTTCATCGCGTGCTTCGTCACGAGGGTGTACTGGCAATCAGTGAGCTGCTTCCCGATCCGGATTATGTACCTGCTGAAGAGCTCATTGAGTTGGTGACGGCGAATGGCTTTCGAGTGAGTGAGAAAGTTGGTCATCGTTTCTACTACACTTTGTTGAGCGAGAAGGTTTGAGGAATTTTCGCCCCTGACCCCAACAGGGCTGTCCCAAAAAGGTCGAATAGCCGCGTGTGGCGTGTTCCCATACGACACATAAGAGCAAGGGATAAGGCGAAAAGGGAATGGCACGAAGGGCAAGGGTGAGATGGGATCCAGCACAATGGGATTGAGTTTCCGGAAACTATTGTGTAGAGCCTGTCCTGAACGACGCGTGAAAGCGCCTCTACTCAAGATGTCATTAGCGAATGTGTCATTTCGAACCCCCGGTAGGGGGTGAGAAATCCCCTATCAAGTCCATAAAGATAGAACCCATGATCGGAAAGAGGAGTTCTTCTCCCAAAGTTCGGGAGCTCTGAGATAGAAGTGAGGGGGATTTCTCGCTACGCTCGAAATGACACAAGGACAAGGGTTAAGGCACACGGGAGGTATGAAGTGACCCTTGGGACATCCACGTCCATCAGGTGTCTCCCTCATCCGGAAAAGATAAGGCTCGAGGCCAAGCTCGAGCCTTTTAAATCACGACATCTGAAACGAATGGGGGTTGGGATTCAATCCTCGAACGGGATCTCCACCACCATGTCTGCGATCTTGTCGCGCAGGGATTGGATCTCCTTCTCGACCACCCCAACGAGATCAGAAGCCGGGACGATCCTGCTTTCCGCCTGATCCCGATGTTTCAACTCCACTCCCTTTTCCTTCATTGTCCTTGAGCTGACAGTGAGACGAATTGGAATCCCAATAATGTCCGCGTCTGCAAATTTAACCCCCGGGCTTTCCACCCGATCGTCGAAGAGCACTTCAACGCCCGCGCCTTGTAATTCCTCATAGATCTTATCACCCTCTATCTCGGCCCCCTTGAGCGCGATCAGATGCACGGCATAGGGGGCTACACTGATGGGAAGGATCAGACCATCCTCGTCGTGGTATTCTTCCGCGACGGAGGCCAGCAGCCGACCGCTTCCGATCCCGTAGGAACCCATGATGACGTACTGTTTATTGCCATCCTTATCCAGGAAGGAAGCTTCCATATCCTCGCTGTAGCGGGTTCCCAGTTTAAAGATGTTCCCTACTTCCACGCCGCGAGAGGCGCGCAGCGGGTGTCCACACGTCGGGCAGAGATAACCCTCTTCAGCCAGCGCGATGTCCGCGACGATTTCCGCCTCATAATCACGACCTAAGTTGACGTTGCGGAGATGGTATCCGTCTTCATTGGCGCCGGCTACGAGGTTGGGAGAATCGGGGATGAGATCATCGACGACCACGAGCGCATCCTCGATGTCCACAGGGGAGGCGTATCCAGGAACTGCGCCGACGGCAGTAATTTCCTCCTCTGTTGCGGGACGCAGGTCCTTGGCCTTGATTTCATTGACGAGCTTGGTTTCGTTCAGTTCCATGTCGCCGCGTACGATGGCGAAGACGAATTTCTCGCTCTCCTCCGTACCTTCGGAGAACGTGGCGATCAGAAATACCGCTTTGGCCGTCCTCGATTCGGGGATGTCCAGCAATTTAGCAAGGTCTTCTATGGTTTTTGTATCCGGAGTGGCTATTTTTTCAACCGCCAAAAGCTCTTCTTTTTCCGGGACAGGTTTCTGAAAGAGCGCGATATGACGGTTCGCAGAGTAGGAGCACTCATCACACAGGAGCAGCGTATCCTCACCTACGGGCGTGAGATACATGAACTCATGCGCCATACTGCCGCCCATCATACCGACATCCGATTTCACCGCGATCACGGGCAACCCGCAGCGATGAAAGATATTGAAGTAAGCTTGATAGTGAGCACGATACTGTTTATCGAGTCCCTCCCAATCTGCATCCAAACTGTAGCTGTCCTTCATCGTGAACTCACGCACGCGGATCAGCCCTGCGCGAGGGCGGGGGTCATCCCGCCACTTCGTCTGGATGTGGTAGATGAGCTGAGGCAGTTGTTTGTAGGATCGGATCTCCTTACGGATGATGTCCGCAACAACCTCTTCGTGCGTCATCGCAAGGACCATGTCCCTGCCCGCCTTATCCTTGAAGCGCCCCATCTCAGAACCGACCTGGTACCAGCGGTTGGTCTCTTTCCAGATATCAGCCGGATGCACGACCGGCATGGTGATTTCCTGCCCACCGATGGCGTTCAGCTCTTCGCGCATGATGTTTTCAATCTTCGTAAGCGAGCGCTTGGCAAGAGGCAGATAACTGAAGATCCCCGCAGCCAGTTGGCGGATGAAGCCCGCCCTCAAGAGCCATTCATGGCTTGGAATTTCAGCCTCCGAAGGTCGATCACGCAGTGTCTGACTGAATAGTTTACTCATCTTCATGGTTCGGTTCTCCTGAATTCACAGATTGGTCTTCAATCCGTAGATTGAGTTATCGAAATAAAAATACCCCGCGGCAATCGGGGCAAGGTTTGATTCCACTTTGCGATAACGCGTTCAAAATGAATTATGCGCCTTCGCAGAACTCTGCCCACGTCGTATGTCGGCAGGTAGGGAGGGGCGATTTGAGTACCTTGAATAGCGCGTTCATCGTGGCGATAAAATACCATTTTGGTGAGAGGACGTCAAGTATAGACAGGCTGGTCACGACAGACTGGGCGTGAGATAATCTGGCTCTCGTGAAACGAAACTCTTTCATCATCTTCTTGTTATTGATAGTCTCGTGCCTCATCCTCACAGGATGTTTTCCTGCAGGATTTAATTTTTCCGAATCTCAGTCCAATATTGCCACACCGCCGGCGAAACTGCCCACACCCACACCATTCCAACCTATCCCGGTGACAGCAGAGCCCATCATCCTCACCATTTGGATTTCCCCGGCGCTGCCATCGGATTTGCGTACTTCACTTGAACCGATCCTGGCGGATCCTGATTCACCGTTTGAGCTTGTAGAGGATTACGCCAGCGCGCAAATTCGAGTTGAACCCAACCCCGAAATCCCTCTCACAGAGTGGACATATGCCCTGGTTTCACCTTTCCCGACGATTTCGGACGGTATGAGAATAGATGAACTGAAGGCCATCTGGCTGGGTTCGGATGTGCCCATCCTACTCTCACCCGCAACGCTTTCTGCCGTAGAGCCTTTTTTCGGAGCACCCGGGGATGGATCTGTGGAAATCGTCGGTGAGGAAGCGCTGCTGAGGGAAGCCTGGGAGAGAAAGCCGATTTTGGGAATCGTCCCTTTTGAATCGTTGGAGCCTTTGTGGAAAGTCCTCGAACTCGATGGCCTTTCTCCTATCCGATCAGATTTTCGTCAGGAGGCTTATCCCTTGCGGATCTCATTCGGGTTGAGCGGCGACCCGGTCGCCGTTGAAATGCTGCGGATGCAGCTGGATTGGCCGGACGGCAACCGGGATCCTGATCGGATGACAGTCCTGATGATGACGGGGGTTACCGCGCTCACGCGGGCAACTGCATGGCGCATGGAGCAGCGAGGCATCACATGGCCCGGCGAGTTGATCGGGGACTGGATGCGAAACGCCGATCTCACCCATGTGAGCAACGAGGTGTCTTTCACCGAGGCGTGCCCGCCTCCGGATCCCTCCCCCGCCATCATGCGTTTCTGCAGCTCCCCGGAAAACATCGGGCTGCTTGAAGACCTGGGTGTCGATCTTGTGGAGCTTACGGGAAATCACAATGTGGATTGGAACGTCGAGCCCTATCTATACACCCTCGAGCTGTATGTACAGAAGCAAATGCTCACCTTCGCGGGTGGGAAAAATCTGGAGGATGCCCTTAAGCCGACGATTGTGGAACACAATGGAAACAAACTGGGTTTCATGGGCTGCAACGCAGTCGGACCATCCTATGCCCTGGCGACAGAGACGACCCCAGGAGCAGCACCATGCACTTCTGAAGAGCTCTGGGAGACCGTCGCTGAACTGCGCGAGGCGGGGGTGCTGCCCATCGTGACATTCCAATGGGCAGAAGGCACTGCGTTGCTGCCCGTGCAGCGTGAGGCGTTTCAGAGCGCAATTGAATCAGGCGCCATCATCGTGAGCGGCAGCCAGGCGCATCAGCCGATGGGATTCGAATTTTATAACGATGGATTTATTCATTACGGACTGGGGAATTTGTTCTTTGACCAGATGCAGTCCGACAACCACCGCCGGGAGTTTCTCGACCGCCATGTGTTCTACGACGGGCGTCACATAAGCACGGAATTGCTCACGGCCTACCTGGAGAATTACGGTCAGCCGCGTCCGATGACCACAGAGGAGCGCGGCGACTTACTCGGGGATATATTTAAGGCGAGCGGCTGGTAATTTCCTGATCTGAAGGTTCCCCGAAGACGCTCACATTACGATCCTATAAATGAATCGAAGCACGATTGAGGAGGGCATCCGCCAACTGTTGGTGTGCCTTGGCAGCGCTCTTCTTTATTTCTTCGATTTCTTTTAGTAGCGATCCGGATTTCTTCTCATCCTCCAGGCTGTTTGTGTTTATTTCGACGTTCATCGCAGCGGCATGAAGCGATGCCGCTGCTAACGCGCCCCCAGCACCGGCATCGCTAGCTGCGTTGAGATTGCCTGTTTCAGCGACCTCCGCAGCGAGGTATAAGACTTTGGACGCCATCTGGGCGACCCTCAAAGGAATCTCTGATGCGTGCAGGGTGGCCGCTTCAATAGCATCTTCTCGTGCTCTTACGTTTTCTTTGCCCTCCTTGGGCATTCGGTAGGCCTGGATCACAGCATCGAACGCAGCCGAATCCTCATCGACGGCATTTGAGAGAGATCTACGCAGGTCAGCGGCCTCCTCGGCAATCGCGAGCATTCGATCTTCCACCACAACATATTTCTTCTTGCCGACCGTAAGGCGCGCTACCATCTCAACAAGTGCAGCGCCCATCCCGCCAGCATACGCTGCCGCAGAACCGCCGCCTGGGGTGGGTTCGGCTGATGCGAGCGCATCGAGAAAGGGCGAATCGTCTGCAACCTGGTTGGACATTACGGCATAAAGGCGGGTCTCTAGCACCTGATCAGGCTCGAACATATCTAGCTGTAAATACCATTGCGCGGCGTCGACGAGCGCGGCTTGTGGGATCAATCCGACAAGTTCGGTGTTTCGAATGCCAACTCCATGACTTTCAGCCTCTTGTCGTATGGCCTCAACAACTTGCGCGATGGGTGTTTCCTCGTAATTCGTAAGATTCATGGAGACCTGGGCGATGCCGTCCACGAGCATTCCCAGCGCCTTCACAAAGGGTAAGCCACCAGATGAATGCCGCACAGTGCGGGCGATCTGCTTCGCGATATCCAAATCCGGCGTTGTCAAATATACGTTAAACGCGATTAGAGCAGGTCGGGCGCCAATGACGGTCGCTCCAGCCTTGCCAAGCTTCCGGGGGCCGAAATCTGGAATACGATCTTCTTCGGTTTCAATGGATATCTTGAGCGCTTCGTATTCTCCCTTGCGAATCTTAGCCAGGTTCTCGCGTTCGGGTCTCCTCGCCGCTCGCTCATATAAATAGACCGGGATGCCCAGTTCCTCCCCCACTCGTTTCCCGAGCGCGTTCGCCAACTCGACGCAACCCTCCATGGAGACGCCCGAGATAGGCACGAAGGGGACCACGTCGGTTGCACCGATGCGTGGATGCTGCCCTTCGTGCTCATCCATGTCGATAAGCCTGGCGGCTTCGGCTATTGCAGCGTAGGCTGATTCTGCCACAGCATCCGGCGGTCCGGCAAAGGTGAGTACGGTGCGGTTGTGGTCCGCATCCACGTGCCGATCCAAAAGGAGCGTTCCGGGGACATCCCGAATTCCCTTTTCGATAGATTCGATAACGCTCAGGCGACGTCCCTCTGAGAAGTTTGAGATACACTCAACGATTTTTTGTGTCATGATGCCTCATAAAAAATGGGTTGAGTGATTATAACGTTTTGATTGACCACGAGGAAGATAGCGGGTTCTAGGCGTAGGCAATCAGGCAATAAGGAAAAAGGGATCAGGCACGAAGGGGGTGGGGTCGAATAATTCGTGTAGATGCGGGGTTGTGTGCCCGTCCGCCTTCGTATCAGATCCATACAGGTCATTCCGCGCAGGTCCTGACCTTCGGACCCCTGCGCGAGATATAAATCTCGCGGGAGGCATACCCTGCCTGCATACGGAGGGGGAGCTTCCTGCCTCCTATGGTTTGAGAAAAACCCTGGATTGTTATTTCGGTGGATCTTGAGGGTTCAGCAAGATGATGGGAGATCTGGTACCCACAAACATTGGCCTCCAGGACTGAACGTATACACGTGTATGTCACCTTTCCAGGGCATTTGGAGGAGAACCTTATTTTGAAAATGTCTGTGGGGAATTAAAGTCCTGATACGTCTGAGATGGCTTCCTGATCGAGGAGGACAATCCTTTTCCGACCTATCTCGATCCAGCCAGCTCCTTTGAAATTGTTCAAGATCTGCGTGGTCGTTTCACGATAGGTCCCCAGCATCTCGGCCAGGTCCTGGTGTGTGTATCCATCGACGATGGAGGCGCCATTTTCTTCCGCTGAAAGGCTGAGGAGCAGCGAACTGAGTCGTGCGGGAATGCCCTTAAACGCAAGTTCTTCCAACTTGGCTTCCGTCTTTTGAAGTCGACTCGCCATGGCTTCCATGAAGCGGATCGCTACCAGGGGTTTCTCCTGGATGAGATTTACGATATCCTGCCTGCTCATGACGCACAAGGTACAGTCATCGATCGACTCCGCAAAGGTGTTGTGCATACCTTGTCCTACAAAGGACATCTCACCAAAGATGGATCCCTCTTCGAGTATGGCTACGATGAGCTTCTTGCCATCTGGGGAGAGCCGGTAAAGTTGTACTCGCCCTTTTTTCAAAAGGAACAGGACCTCCCCAGTATCGTCCGGAGCGTAAAAAACACGACCCGGTTCACAGGTGCTCATTGTGGTTGTCTGATCCATCTCTTTTAATTCGTCTGGAGATAGATCTTGAAAAATATCGATGTTGGACAGTCCAAGATACTTATGATTATCCATCGCTGCTTCTTTCTTATAAGCTAAGTGCCAATGAGATTCTCGAGCCTGGCAGCCAACTCCTTCTCCCCTGGGTTGCCAAGATACAGCATTTGACCATTGAAGAGATACATCGGTACTGCAAAAACCTTATCAGGCATAGGCATCACTTGATCTGAAATATCGATGACGCTTACGTGGATTTGTGGGAAGTGAGATTTGACATGATCCGCATTCTTCCTCGCCTGTTTGCATCCACGACATTCTTCCTCGATAAAAATCTCCAGTAGGGCTGGCATACATCCCCTCCTCGGAGGGAATATAGCACGTCGCAGTTTTACCCCACGTAATAAAGATTACGCACAGCGGCAACAAAATGATGCATAAATATAGTTCACCATCATAGACGTTCTCGTGACTCGTTGTATTACCTGGAAATCTTTGCGCCTTTAGGATGTCCATGTTAGAAAGATAGTGTTGCACGAGCGTAATAAAACTGTAAGAATTTGCCCATATAAATAACGGACAATCAGGGTTGTCTAATGTTGACTAATTCGATATTATATGTCACGGAGTTCTCAAGCGACTCATTAGCAAGTGACGAGTCGAGGAGGCGAATACGGATGAAGAGAAAGCATGTGTTCCGATTGGCGATATTCTTGATGATCGCCGCATTTGTCTTGGCGGCATGTGGGTCGGGTGAAACACCACCCCCCGAGGTGGTTGATGCTTTGACCAATGTCGAATTGGATCAGCCTGCGGACACCGCCGATGACGCTGGTGATGATCTCGCCGACGATGCGGCAAGTTCTGAAGGTGAGGACCAGCCCGACATGGACTCGGATGAGGCGGCAGAACCAATTTCACTTCCTCCGGAGCCGAAGGCAGGATTGGAGGCGACGGATCCATCGACGGTTATGCTGGCTTCTGGATCCCCCCAGTTGGTCGAATTCTTCGCATATTGGTGACCGACCTGCCGAGCACTGGCGCCCGTCGTGCACGGGCTTGAAGCAGAGTACTACGATCGGATCGATTTTACCTATCTTGATATTGACGATCCTGTGAACGATCAATTCAAGCGAGCTTTAGGATACCAATATCAACCTCATCTGTTCCTCCTGGACGGAGAAGGTAATATCCTTGGACAGTGGGTGGGGAGGACATCAGCTGAAGAGCTTGCTGCGGCTTTCCAGGGGGCCCTGCAGTAATCGAGCATTACAATGCGACATTGCTGGCCACGGTGGGCGACCCCTCCGAATATGTAATCAACGTGTAGGGCGAGCACGAAGGCTCGCCCTGTACTACAAACAACAGGCCGCCACTGTGGACCCCTCGGTTCCAATTCGAAGAGCGAGAGCGACGATAAATTTCCTGACAGGTTCTATCAAATGAGCGGCAGAACGGAAAACGCCCGGAGCTGACCCTCTGGGCTCGTGGTTTAGGGGCACCGCCGCCTGATAGTCAGCCCAAAGGTAAGCCGTCTCCCCGAGGTTACTCCTCGCCCAGCACCCGTTTTGCAATAACCAGGCGCTGGATTTCGCTTGTACCTTCCCCGATGGTCATCAAACGAGCGTCTCGATACATTCGTTCCACGGGATATTCACGGCTGTACCCATAGCTTCCAAGTATCTGGATGGCATTACGTGCGACGGTTTCAGCCATCTCGGTGGCGAATAATTTAGCGATGGCGGCTTCTCGGTTGAAGAAGGCGCCCTGTTCTTTTAGCCATGCTGCTCGATAGACAAGAAGACGAGCCGCTTCAATTTGGGTGTTTGCGTCTGCGATCATCCATTGGATGGCTTGAAGCTCCGCGAGCTTTTTCCCAAAGGCAACGCGTTGCTTTGCGTAGCGAATCGATTCTTCATGGGCTGCCTGAGCGATACCGACAGAAAGCGCGCCGATACTTATCCGCCCTCCATCCAGAACCTGCAAGGTCTGAAATAATCCTTCACTTGGTTTTCCGAGCACGTAGTCTTGAGGGACGCGCACATCGTCGAATGTGAGCGCATGGGTGGGTGATGCCCGTACCCCCATCTTCTTCTCAGGGGGATGGACGTGTAACCCGGGGGTATCAGTGGGCACCACGATGAGGCTGAGCGATTTTGAACCGCCAGAGGGGTCGGTCCGACACAGTGTGATGATCAACGAAGCGACGCTTGCATTG
>CBDVCG010000019.1:0-15092 GCA_965372425.1 uncultured Anaerolineales bacterium | reverse complement strand
CTTACGGATTCCAGACCGGAGGTATCCTATGCGCAGGCGGGTGATTGGATCTGCGCTGGGCTGGAACCGATGGGCGAGGCGTACGTCGAGGCCGTACGCCGTGGCTGCATCGAGGACCGCTGGGTGGACGTCTATCCCAACCAGGGCAAACGCGGGGGCGCCTTCTCAGGGGGCAGCCCGGGAACAATGCCCTTCATCGTGATGAGTTACAACGACACGCTCTTCAGTCTCAGCACGCTGGCTCACGAGCTGGGTCACTCAATGCATTCCTATTTCGCCTGGCAAACGCAGCCATATATATACGGCGACTACTCCCTCTTCGTGGCCGAAGTCGCCTCCAATTTCCACCAGGCGATGGTGCGCGATTATCTTCTTTCGAACTTCGACGATCCAGCCTTCCAGATCGGGGTGATCGAGGAGGCGATGTCCAACTTCCACCGCTACTTCCTCATCATGCCGACGCTGGCGCGGTTTGAGCTCGAGATCCACACACGAGGTGAAAAAGGTGAAGGGTTACCCCCCGATGAGCTCACCCGCATCACAGCGGAATACTTCAAAGAGGCGTACGGCCCCGAGATGGAGGTAAATGAGGCTCGGTTGGGGATCCGCTGGGCGCAGTTCGGACACCTCTACACGGACTACTACGTCTTTCAATACGCCACCGGTATCGCCGGTGCGCACGCGCTCTCCCGCCGCATCCTCGATGGTGAAGATGGCTCAGTTGAAGACTATCTGTCATTCCTCAAAACCGGGGGATCGCTGTACCCACTCGATGCCCTGAAGCTGGCTGGCGTCGATCTGAGCACACCGGAGCCCGTACAGCAGGCTTTCAACGTCATGGAGGGGATGATCGATCGGTTGGAGGCGCTTACCGCAGGTTGATCTACATTATGGTTGCGCTATTCCCAGGACCAGAAAGCGTGCATCCCCTCGCCCACAAATTGTGAGATCCCACCAGCCGCTGCCGGCATGATATACACACCAGGTTTCCCGTCCTCCAGGACAGCGGAATACACGATGTGAGATCCATCCGGCGACCAGATCGTCGCCGAACGCTGATACTGATCGTAGAAACGCAGTATCCTGAGGAACTCAATCGTAGGTCGAACGGAAACCAGCTCTTCGGATTGCCTCGAACCGAGATCGTACACATACATCTGGATGTAGAGCTCGTCCTCCGTTTGCGCATCATTTGAAATCGGTTGTGTGGAGATCGTTGGCAGAATCAACGGCTTGAAGTAGGCCAAACGATCACCCTTCGGCGACCACCAGAAAGCGGCCACCCCCTCATCGACCACAGCCTGCAGCGCTGGGTTGATGCGATCCTCTACGGTGAAGAGGCTCAATTCTCCCAGGTGAACATCTGCGAACATCGGACCTGAATTTACGGCGATGCTCTCGCCGGTCGGGGACCAGTCAAAGGTCATAAACTCGTCTGCGGGCATCACCCTCGATACAATCTCACCGACATCGTCCAGGATAAACAACCCTCTTGTTCCTTCAAGGGAAAGCGCCGGGGTGAGCACATGGTTTCCATCAGGTGAATAGGCAGGCGCCTGGAATCTGAGCGGCATGTGTCCGATGTCTTCAAACCCCTCCAGCCCATTCTTAGAAACGGACAGCCGAGCTCCCTCCGGATTAATCTCGATAGCCCCGCCTACGTGAGCCAGAATACCACCATCATCTCCGGCCCAATCCCAGTAGTAAGGCTGTCCTTTGTCTTCGACGATGAGCTGCCCTCCAGGATCAAGCACGCGGAACGACAGCGTACTCGTATCCGTGCTTGCGAGGAAGCTGAGGAACGAACCCGCAGGTGACCAAAAGAGGTAGAAGGGCGGATGGGCTGCCTTGTAGATCGTACGGGTTTCATCCTGCAGCGGAGTCCGTAATTGAATCGCAAATCGTTCAGACTGATCGGTGCTAAACTCCGACCGGACGAATGATATATCCCCCGTCCGAGGTCTCCATGTAGGCTCTGTGTATACAATGAGGTTTTTCCCTGTCCTGGATGCGTCACTTGTTTCGGAGGTCGAACTCCCCTCCAAAGGAGAATATGTGTAAATATTACCGTCCTCCCCAATGTAGGCGATCCGGCCAGGTGGAACATGGACTGAGGTAGGCGTAGACACAGGCGGCGTATGGCTTGCTGCCGCTGTTGGGCGAACTACCTCCGTCTCTTCTAAGGACGGGGTTTGTGCACAAGAAGAGAGCAGAACAATCAGCATAGGGAGTATGGATATGGATACCAATTTATACCGCTTCATCCTTACCTCACCACTACAGAATCATGTGAATTGTACCGCCCCCGAGCGCACCGCGGTCCAACATCTCTTCCAACCCTCGCCCGCGCTTTCCTTTACCTCTTCAAGGTATCAGTATACAATCCGGTCCTACTCAGACTTTATCGGTGTAGATTGTCACATAATTGCAGATATTTGCGTGATTTGAACATCACAACCATTGAGCAGAACTCGCCCCAAGTACCTTGTAGATGCATGAGTCGAAAGGGGCATATCACACCTTTCACACAGAAGGAGAATAAGGATGTCCATTAAGAGAAGCGGTATATTAACCGTTTCAATCATATTTATTGCGCTCACAATGAGTTCATGCGGGGGATCATCCGATAGTATCGGACCAACACCGGAAGCGACAGAGGCCGAAACGACTACAGCCGACCTCGCCATGGGTACCGGGGAGTGTGCAAACCCCTACTTCCCGGTGGTTCTCAATGCGAATTGGGCGTATGCTGCATCGGGCAGTGAACTTGGACCCTACTCATTTACCTCAACGGTATCCGAAGTATTCCCGGATCGCTTTACGCTCACGCACCAGTTCGACGATTTGACGCTCACACAGCAGTGGGAGTGCAAACCCGAGGGGCTAGTGGCACTTGAGTTGGGCGGCGGGCCGGCGGCTTCGCTGGTAACCGGAGATGTGGATCTCAAACTCGAAACGTCGAACATCAGCGGCGTTACATTCCCGAGTGCGGTCTCGGCAGGCGATGAATGGACGCATTCGATGGATGTCTCGGGTGAGATTGAGTTGGGGGAGGGTATGTTTGGCACGATGGAAGGACGGGCAACGACGAACTTCCAGGCCGTCGGCATGGAGAGCGTCGACGTTCCTGCGGGATCCTTCGAAGCACTGCGGGTGGCCACCGAATTTTCACTAGATATGACCGTCACAGTCGAGGGGACTTCCATCCCGGTCGTCTTCACAACCACCGGCTCCAGTTGGCATGTTCCGAACATCGGCTGGGTCAAGCAAACCTCCGAAACCACGATCTTTGAGGTCCCAACAACGGATACGATCGAGCTGGCGGCGTTTTCCCTACCCTAGGTTCAGGCAACCTAGCATGCACCTTCTAATATGGGATCAGGTGAATCTACATACCTTTGGATTCGCTTAAGGTTCCCGGGGGCTCAAAAATCCCGGGGATGAATCCGTAGTAACTGATACCCAAGGCGTCGGCCCCAGGAAGGTAAAAAACCTTGTCAGTACGGAAATGGTGGCGACACTGGTCATCCAGGGGAGAGGATTTGGGCCTGCTTCCTTACTTCTTGGTTTCAGGTCCGAAGTAGGATCTCATCGGGGTAAAGTAGGCATCCTCCCAACCTTGTTCGTACTGCGTGCCATGTTCGGGCAACTTCGAATGACGCAGTACGAGCCTGGTTTGTTCGAAGGCGGGAACGAGTAGGATTTCGAGCCGCGAGTCCTTCTCAACGGAGTTGAACTCGGTTGTACGCCATGATTGGATGATGCGGTGGCCAGGTTCGAGCGCAAGGTTATCACCCGTGATGTAGCCATCCCATGCTTCGAATGTCTCCCCCACCCTCGAGCTGGCCATTGCTGGACTGCCCGTCATCGCGGTATGACCCTCAGAGCTCAACCAGGCATTGTAAATCTCCGATGGTGATGCGGATAATAGGGTTGACACCTCGAATGATACGCTCATCTCGGAACCTCCCCGGATCGTGTAGCTAGTTGTGTTGGATGTAAGTTCGCTGGGCGAAATGTAAAATCCGATAACTCATATCAGAATCTGATTTGATACAAAGCCCTTCTCTTTTATAGATACATTCTATCCGATTTTACCTATCATATATGAGATGTCCTGGAAGAGGACTTAGAGGATGTTCTATGCTGGTAGCTCGGAGGTCTTGTTGTTGGCAATCACGATTTATGGTAATTTAGACAAGTTCTATCTACTTGAGAGGAAACTGACGCCAATTACGCACGGGTCTATTCAATAAATCCAAGTTCTATACCCATTGCCTAGATCATCCATGGACATTACGTAAGGAGATTAAATAACTGTCTATATTCCCTGAGTTGGCAGATCGTCTCTGGGAAAACAGAGATGCGAACCCAATTAATTCTTACCGCGGGTTTAAAGTTGCCACTGTCACGAGCAAGGATTGAGGATTTCGTTCCTCAATATTCGATAACAGGAGGAAACCGATGAAGTTCACACATCCAAAAAGGAATTCAATCTATATTGGGATTGCCGCTCTAAGCATTTTAATCCTGGCATGTACTTGTTCACTCCCACTCCTCGGACAATTGACCGGCGCGGATCAATCAGGTGAGGTTGCCGGGAAGGGTCCAACGCTAACCATCAACCCAAGTAAAGGACCGACAGGCACCAGCGCCACCATACAATTGACTGGCGCTCTACCGAATGCTCCTGTCACACTCGATCTCGATCCAGGGAGTACAAACGGGACAACGGACGCAAAAGGAAATTGGACTTATACGCACACCTTCAATGGTCAGGTGGGTGATATATCGAATGTCACTGCGACGATTGGAAATGCAAATGAACAATCAGCCACAGCGACATTCGAGATCACTGGAACAATGGCTGGAGATAACGAAATCGCTGATGAGATATCTCTCATGGCTGGAGGTCTTTCTGTATCTGTGGATCCTAACAAAGGACTATCCGGGACAAGCGCCACGATCACAGTCAGCGGTGCTGGACCAGGCGAACCGGTCACACTTCAGATCGGCGAAGCCACGACCTCAGGTACTACTGATGCAAACGGAAATTACACTTACGAGTTCACTTTTTACGGACAAGTAGGTGATGTGATCACGATTGAAGCAACCGTCGGAACCAGTAGTGATTCCCCAAAGGTATCAACGACTTTTCAAATCACCGGTGAGCTGGAGCAGGTATATCAGGCCTCCGCAACCGTCGGATCTGATGATGCCAAACATGATCCATTTATTCAGATGCTGCGCTTCTTTGAACTTCTTGCTCGTTCCGGGAGTGTGGTTTTTGAAGGACCACCTCCTTGGGTCACCGTCACTGGGGAGATCGGTCCTGATGGTAGCTTCCAGGCTGAGGGCGTCGGTACGGTCGCAGGCTTCCCGGGCATCGCTGTTACATTCGAAGGGACAATCAGCATGGAGAATCTCGAGGGTGAATACGTGATGGGAGCCAATGGAGGTTTGCCTGAGGGCAAAACCATCACCTACCTTATCGAGGGTGTGGGAGCTCAAGCGGAGCCTGACCCTGAATTGGGTTTGGATTTCGACGAAATTGTCGCTTTCTTTACAACCTTCAATAATGCACAAGCCGATGGTGATAGTGAAACGATGTTCTCCATGTTGCATCCAGCAACACTTGAACTTTATGGCGCCCCTGCCTGCCAGGCATATCTAAGCGGGATCGTAAATCCTGGTGTCGTGATAGAGCCTATCGATGCCTATGCCCTGGAGAGTTGGCTATGGGTAATGGATGGCGATTCAACGATGATCCAGACTTCTTATTCCGTCGATGTAAAAATTTCCGTCAATGACGAAGAGACCCAGCAGATGGTTCATCTCGCACGCCGCCCTGATGGATCGCTGGGCTGGTTCACAGATTGTGGGGACCCAAAATAAAACCATCATTCTCTTAACTGAACAACTGAGGCCATCCTGATGGATGGCCTCTTTCATTGATAAATTGGTTTTTAGTAAGCAAACCCGATTAAATCTTCGTCTGTACAACTACCCAGCACTCAATTTATCTAGGTTAATTATCGGGCTGAGGGGAGGTTAATACGTAGCAGTAGTTCCTATTATGAACGATCGCGTGAAGTCACACGGATAACATCAAGGATTTTACTTTTATCGTACCGCTGAAAAAGAAGTGTACTGCTCCCGGTAGTCTTTGAGGAACTATGAGAAAAATGAGGTTTTTCCTTATGTTTTCTCAGTCGAATCGGTCGTCCTACCTGGACCAACCCCCAGATGTACACAAGTGCGAGCGCAGTCAAGACAAGCACCATCATATTGGCCTCGCCGTATTGCCTGGTCTGCACCGCATCATAAATGGCAAGCGGCAGCGTCTGAGTGCGTCCCGGGATGTTTCCCGCAATCATAAGGGTCACCCCAAACTCCCCCATCGCCCTTGCAGACGCCAGTATGACTCCTGCGAGGATGCTGCGTCGTGCCAGCGGCAGTGTGATGAAGCGCATCACATGTGACCCTCCGGCGCCATCCACCCTGGCCGCATCCTCGAGCTCGCGATCGACCTCCGCCAGGCCCGCTCGAGCAGGCTGGATCATCAAAGGCAATCCTACAATCACGGACGCAATCACGGCCGCCTGCCATGTAAAAAGTACCTCGATGTGGAAAAACGTAGCGAGCAAGCTTTGCCGTCCAAAGAGTTGGAGGAGATAGTATCCCAGCACGCTGGGAGGGATCACAAGCGGGATAAGGACGATGATCTCCAGAAGCAGCTTTCCCGAGAATTGATATCTTGCCAGCACCCAGGCAAGCGCTAGCCCGAAGAGCAGGATAATGAGGCTCGCCAGAGCAGCCACACGCAAGGTGAGAAGCAGCGGCTGCCAACTCATAGCCTCACATCCTCAAACCCGAAGCTTCGTAGGATCTCCTGCCCTATCTCGCCCCTTACAAAATCGATAAAAGCCCTGGCTGCACCCTCGTTTTCCGATCCCCGCAGGACAGCCATAACCTGACGGATGGGCTCGTGCCCCGTCTCGGGGATCAGGGTCCAATCTCCATCGCTATCAAGGACGAGTGAAAGCGCAACGATGGCCGCATCTGCAGAACCCACCTCGGCCATATGCAACGTCTGACTGACATCGTTCCCGTAGATGACTTTTTCCTCAAGCGCGGTCCATATCCCGGCCTGCTCAAGCGCCTCTCTTGCTGCTTTTCCAAAAGGCGCATAGGCTGGATTCGCCAGCGCCAGAGTCTCCACGGAAGGTTGGCTCAAATCCTGAAGCTCTTGCAGCTCGAGATTGCTGCCATTTGCTGTCCAGAGGACGAGGCGGCCCCGGGCAAAATCTGTAACCGAGGATTTCACAATGAGATCTTCATGCAGCAGCACATCGATGTAGGCGGCATCTGCGGAGGCGAAGACGTCCACCGGCGCACCCCGGATGATCTGTTCGGTCAATTGTCCCGAGCCGCCATAGTTGAACTCAATCCCGATGCCCGTCTCAAACTTAAAGCGCTCCCCGATCTCTTCGAACGCGGGTATCAGATTGGAGGCTGCCGAGACTGTCAGGACGGGTTTTCCCTCCCGGCCAAGATCAGAAGAGCCGGTACAGGCAGTGAGGATATGGGCAATTAAAAACACACTTCCTAATTTAAGCAGGACCTTATTATTGCTACCGGGAGACACTCTGATCATCCTTTGTAGTGGTAATCACCTGATTTGCCGCCTGTTTTAGAGAGCAGACGCACGTACACAATCTCCATCGCCTGGGTGTGCGGTTTGAGCATGTCATAGAGCGTCAGGGCGGCCACGCTGGCTGCCGTCAGCGCCTCCATCTCGACCCCCGTAGGACCGATGGTCTTGACCGTCGCTTGCGTACGAACGCCATCATCCTCAAAGGCATAATCAATCGCCACGCCCGTCAATGCGAGCGGATGGCAGAAGGGTATGATCTCACCCGTCTTCTTCGCCGCCATCACGCCAGCTACTCTGGCGATTTCGAGGGCATCACCCTTCTCAAGTTTTTTCTCGTGCAGCAGCCGCTGGACCTCTGGCGGCATGGTGAGCTTCGACTCAGCAGTCGATGTACGCAGCGTTAGCGCCTTGTCCGTCACATCTTTCACGTTCTCGAACCTTTCTGCAGCGGGGTGCCCTCGAGGTAGCGGCTCTCCCCACCGACATAGTGCTCTTGCTTCCAGATGGGCGCCCTGCGCTTCAGCTCCTCAATCGCATAGCGCGAGGCTTTGTAAGCTTCATCCCTGTGGGGAGACCGCACGACGATGATGACGCTCGTCTCACCCAACTCAAGCGCCCCGACACGGTGCTGAATGCGGCAGTGGTGGACAGAAAATTTCGTGAGCGCTTCAGATTCAATCTCAGCGAGAACTTTTTCAGCCAGGGGTCCGTCGGCTTCGTACGTCATGCCATCAACTTCCTGTCCATCATTGTGATTTCGAACCACGCCGGAGAAGAGGATCAACGCGCCGCTCGCATGGTCCTCTGTCTCAACAATCAGGTCTTCGATGTTTAGAGACGCTTCTGTGATCCTTTTCAGCTCTCCCGACCCCCCGCTCACCGGCGGGAGCAGTGCAATTTCATCGTCCTCTGAAAGCGCATGATCGGCATCCACGAATTCGTGGTTTACGGCATAAGCGAGCGTATCCATGCGCGGCTTAATCTGCGGAAACCGGGCTTCAATCTCCCTCAGGACAGCCGATACGGTCTCATCCCCCTCCCCAACTTCCAGCTCGATGGTCCCTTCCTTTGTATCTGCTTTTAAAATCCCGAAAAACTTGACTCGCACTCTCACACGCTCCCCCTCATCAGCCACCCACTCGATTCATTTCCACCTTCTTCAAGGGGATGCTTATTTGAGAGCGAACTTCGGAGTAGCGGTCCGACCTTCGCCGCCATACTTTGCTTATAAATTCGATAAGTTCGTCATCCGTGGCGCCTTCGAGTACCAGCTTTCGGAGATCGTGCCCCACAACCCCGAACAGACAGGTGAATATCTTCCCATCTGCTGTTAGGCGCAGCCTCGTGCAGCCTCCACAAAACGGATCCGAGACCGAGGTGATAAATCCAACCTCGCCCCCACCATCGACGAATCGATAACGACGCGCTACATCGTCATCCCTTTTGGGCGGCAGCGGCTCGATGGGAGCACGCTCATGGATCATAGCAATCATTTCATCGGCTGTGACAACCTGGTCAATGCGCCAATCAGTGACTGTTCCTGTGTCCATATATTCGATAAAACGAACCGTATGCCCGCGTTCCTGGAAATGCATCGCAAGATCAACGATTCCGTGGTCGTTCACCCCGCGCTTAACCACCGTATTTATCTTGATCGATTTAAAACCGGCCTCTTCAGCCGCCTTGATTCCTCCCAGGACGTCTTGCAATTCAGCGCGCCCCCCGTTCATCTTACGGAAGATTTCCGGGGTGAGGCTGTCAAGGCTTACGTTCAGACGGCTCAATCCGGCGCTTTTTAACACCGCGGCCTTCCGAGCCAGCAGATACCCGTTGGTCGTCATGGTGACCTCATCGATACCAGGGATAGGGATGAGCATCTCCACAAGCCGCTCCACGCCCACCCGCATGAGGGGTTCCCCGCCCGTTAGCCGGATCTTCCTCACGCCCATGCCAGCCAGCACGTGGGCAAGCCTGGCAAGCTCTTCGAAGCTGAGATAATCAAAGCGGGGAATGTAGTTGTAGCCGTTGTTAAAAATATGTGCCGGCATGCAGTAGGTACAGCGGAAGTTGCATTGATCGGTCAGCGATATGCGCAAGTATGCCAGCTCCCGTCCCAATCGATCGGACGGAATGTTTAATTTGAGCTCATTTTGGCTGTGTTGTTCTCCGGCGTTCGTGCGCATATCCGCTCCTGCAATCATTTTATCTCAATTTTGATGAAACCTGTCGAAATTGTGCTGAATTGGGATGTAGGTACATAAGCAGGTGCTTTCGCTATGGGAGCTTCGCAATTTGATCACCCATGGGGTCGATTCGATATCCCGGTAGTGCGCTCACCGTTGATCGAAACGAATCATCATGCAGGAGAGCAAGAAGGGATTTAACCATCGGATTCCCGACATGCTCCATAGGGATGACGAGGTCGTAGCTTTCTTCAAAGAGTGGGATAAAGTCCATACCCAGCGCCGGAGCGGCCGCGCGAATCCCCAGACCGCAATCAGAGCGTCCGCTTGC
The DNA here is from genome assembly GCA_965372425.1 of uncultured Anaerolineales bacterium. Classification (GTDB taxonomy): domain Bacteria; phylum Chloroflexota; class Anaerolineae; order Anaerolineales; family E44-bin32; genus E44-bin32. The sequence goes on along the minus strand of CBDVCG010000019.1, from coordinate 4,921 downwards.
CACCGCAGCCGCTACATTGAGATGGGTGAACTCCTCATGTTCATAGCCCTTGACTTGATCGGAGTCGATCCCGAGCAGTTCCAGATGATGGTCAAGCAGGATGCGTGTGCCGGCGCCGCGCTGGCGATTGACGAATGAGACATCCTCCCTGGTAAGATCTTCCAGCGAGTGAATATCCTGGGGATTGCCAGGAGCAACGATCAAGCCTTGCTCCCGAAGGACAAACCCGATGACACATACGGGGGTCTCCGGTAGATAATTCCGGATGTAGCTGAGGTTGTACTCGCCGGTATCAGAGTCGAGCAGATGGCTGCCTGCGATGTGGGCTTCCCTTCGACTCAGGGCGATCAAACCACCGATGCTGCCGAGGTTTGCGGACGAGATGCGGATTCCGTCTCTTGCGATATACTGCGCGATCAGGTCAATGGTGAGATCGTGAGAACCGATCACAAGTAGTGAGCGCTCGATCTCCTCCATAGGACGGTATAGGTGTACATCGACGAGGTCGCCTGCATGAATTCCCTGGACACCGGCGGGAATCTTGACGATGCCATCTGCTCGCACGAGTGAACTGATGACGCCGGCGCCGCGGGAGAGTGGTGCAGCGATCATATCTTCACCCACAATCCCAAGCGCCACGCGCAGGTACTCCAGATCGCCGAGGGACGAATGAACCTTCTTCGTCATCTTTGCACTGACGATGGATGCCTGGTACGGATGTCGGCCCGTCCATTGGGAAAGCAGCGGTTCGACGAAAATCTCCCCGGTGAGCGTCGCAGATACCGGGTAGCCCGGTACACCCACGACGGGAATTTGACCCTGATCATCCGACTCGACCGAAAGCATCCCGAGGATGACAGGATGTCCCGGTCGAACGGCGATGCCGTGAATAAGCACTTCTCCAAGCGCTTCAATCACGACGGCGCTGTAATCTTCAGAGCCAGCCGAGGAACCGGCGATGAGGAGCATCAAATCTACGTTGTCAGCCGCGCTGCTCACACGTTTTTCGATCTCTGCGCGATCATCTACGACGTATGGCAAGACGACACCCTCACCACCCCAGGCCTCCACTTGCGCAGCGAGGATCGTCGAGTTGAACTCAACCACATCGCCCACCCGGACCGGTTCCCCTGGCGTGACGAGTTCCGATCCGGTTGGAAGGATGGCTACACGCGGCTTCCGCCACACAGTGACGGTGCTATGCCCACACCCGGCGATCGCACCGAGGTCCACCGGGCGCAGGCAATGACCGGCAGGCAGCACCATCTCTGTAGTGACCATGTCCTCACCGACACTCCGTACATGGCTCCATGGAGGAACGCTATTAAAAATGCGGATCGCTTCCGGTGTGCGCGACTCATGCGCCTCACCGACCGGTTCGACTTCCTCGATCGGGATGACGGCATCTGCCCAGGCTGGGAGCGGATCGCCTGTATCGACGTATTCCGCCTCCGCGCCAAGCTCCAACCTCACCGGGGCACGGTCGGTCGCATGGCTTGTCGACATGGCGCGCAGGGCGTACCCATCCATCGCGGCGGCATGGTAGTGCGGCGATGAAATCCCGGCGAAAACGGGCTCGGCTGTGATGCGAGCGAGAGCATCCTTCAGCTCGATTTCCTCTCGCGCCAGCGGCGCCCAACGATTTGCGGCCTCGAGTGATTTGCGCCAGATCGACCAGGCCTCATCGAGCGGAATATCGCTTAAGTAGATCGAATGTTCCTTGGAAGGTTTCACCATACCTCACCCAATAACCCATTATCCCCGAGCATCTGACACCCCAGGCGTCGGATCAGCCAAACAACATCACTTCCACGTCTGCTCCAGCCTCCAAACCCGTCGATTCGGGTGGGATTCGCACCATACCGACGGAGCGGACGAGCGTAAATATCAGGTTGGAGCGACCGTGGACGGGTTCCGCAATCCAGAGCCCGCCTTCTCTGATAAGTCGAACTGGCTGGTAATCCTCTCGTCCCGTCTGCGAGGCGACGTTTGCCGCCAGCCTAGCCGTCACCGTAGGCGTGGGTTGTGCCTCCGATAGCCCCATCAAATGGGCGAAGAGAGGGCGCAGGATCAACCCACCCACGACCAGTGCACTGACTGGATTCCCGGGCAGACCGATGACGGGCACGCCCTCTGCTACGGCAAGGATGGTCGGCTTCCCGGGTTTGACGGCAATGCCATGAACGAGCACACCCGGCGCTCCAAGCGCCTGGATAACATCGACGCTCATATCACGCGCACTCACTGAGGAGCCCGCCGTGATGAGCACGATGTCGTTCTCTCGGTGTGCTCCAGTCACTGTGTCGAAAAGTGCATCGTAGTCATCCGGCACAATCCCATAAATCCGGCTCGAACCGCCAAGGGTCTCGACCAGCGCTCTCAGCGTGTGGGTGTTCACATCACGAACCTGCCCAGGGCCAGGTTCCGCATCCGGGGGTACAACCTCGTCCCCGGTGGAAATAATTCCAACCTGGATCCGCGGGTGGACTGAGACCTCCGTGATCCCCAGCGCCATCAAGCCGCCGATCTCAGCCGGTTGAAGGCGGGTTCCAGCCGAGATGACGAGTTCATCGGTCCCCACATCCTCGCCTCGCTTAAGGATGTTCTCCCCCACGGCGACCGGTTTATGCACCTCGATCTCGTCATTCCCTATCGCCTGGGTATTCTCCAGCATCACGACGGCATTAGCCCCTTGCGGGATCATGCCTCCCGTGTGAATGAGAATTGCCCCCCTCCCCTCGAGCTCCCTGGAGGCTGCCTCCCCCATCTTGATCTCCCCCAGCAACTTGAGGTAAGCGGGCAAGCTTGAGCTGGCACCGAAGGTGTCCTTCGCCTGCACGGCATACCCATCCACGGTCGAGCGGTCGAAGGGCGGCAGCGGCTCGGAAGCGCGGATGGGAGCTGCAAGCACCCTGCCCAGAGCTTCGCCCGTCGCTACCGTTTCGGAGACACGCTGAGTGCCCTTAGGTAGTGCATCCAAGAGGCGTTCGACCGCCTCTTGAAGAGAGATCAATGATAGAAATTCTGGCATGTCCTTGTTGCGTCTTCCTTTTTTCTATGGGATGTGGAAGCCTTTCAGACTCCCGCTTCATCTTACAGAATGATATCGTAAAATTTACACCCTCTCCATAGTTCCCGGGGAAGTTTTCATCATGCAACCAAGCCTGCGTCTCTTTCATGTGCAGTTGCTCATCTATCATGCCGTTTGCCTCTCTCCCCACCTCAAAAGGGAGAGGGGCTAGATTTGGAAATGATCAGCCCCTCCTCTGAATCTCTCTCATTTGATGGTCGAAGGGCATAATTGAGAGATGATCGGCCAATTTATTTAGACGTCTCTCACTCGATGAGGAAGAGCTAGATTGGGAATGAGATGGGCATATCTGCACTTGATCCCCTCTACCCACCGGAGATAGGGGTTGGGGTGAGGGGGAAATTCAGATGAATGCCACACAATGTATGCGATGACGATGAATCGAGAACTCAATTCCTCTTGAAATCGAACGCATACTGATCAGGAAGCTAGATTCCGCGAAAGCTGCAATACAGTCAGATCTTTTCATGGTCCACAAGGCAGAACTCACTTTTATCTAGGGGCACATTCCCTTCAACATCCCTGCAGTATTTAACCATCTCCCCTGATTCAGCCTTCACCTGCACTGCGAAATGTTCTAAATCCTCAGCGGAAAACGGCTGGTCTACTTCGGCGTATTCCGGATACAAGTAGGCTATCGTGGGGCTGACAAACTCGGGCCCTATCAACCCAACCTACTTTATCTCATACTCCATGATCTCCCAGGTTTTACCTCCATCCGAAGTACGTACGATGGGATCGATCGGCTGTGTCCAATAATCACCTCCAAATGCCATCGCCCAGCCGACATCTTCATTGATAAAGGTGAAATAACCCCACCTCCAACCGAGACGGTTAACGATACTCCAACTCCTGCCCCCATCCCTGGTGAGATAGGTCGAAGGCCCAAAGAGCCATCCATGATAATTGTTAATGAATTGAATCGACCATGTGGCATCACTCATTACAGGTACAGGGAGTGAGGTCCAAGTATCTCCACCGTCCTCAGTTCTGTATAGCATCATCGCAGTCTTATCCGAGTCGGGGATAAAACATTCACCAACGACGACGGCATTTGACTGAGAGAATATATAGGGATGACGCGTGAGACAATGCGCATTCTCCGGGAGCACCTCGAAATATGACAGATCCCATTTAGGAGCCACCAATTCGATCTGTGTCCAATTCTCCCCACCGTCATCTGTCCAGAATAGAACGGGTGAATTCTCAGATCCTACACCTTCCATATAGGAATCGAAACTTGCAAGACCTACTTGGCTATCGAAGAAGGCTAACTCAGGCAGTTCCCACGATTCGAGTGCGACATCTTCACCTGGCCAGAAATCATGAGTCCTCGTCCAGGTTCGACCACCATCGGATGTGCGAAAGAGATAATACCGAATAAACTGGTATGGATGATCGACATAACCTCCCTCAACGAGCAGCCAGCCATGCTTTGGCTCGGAGAAAGTCAATGAAGTGACTACCAATTTCTCCAGCCCGGTCACATCAAGAGGTTCACCGCTCTGCCATGTATCTCCTCCATTCGCCGTTCGCCAGACCTCGACAGTTTTCCAGGGATATTTATCTAGAAAGTATTCGTTATAGACAACATAGGCTTGATTGTGGTCAAGGAAATTAGCATTTATCTTTTCGGTCTTCCCTCCTGGTCCTACTTCAGGAGGAGAAACATCTCGCCACGTACTTCCGCCATCTACTGTTCGGAACAGATGTTTGTCTGACTCGGCCCACCCAACCATTGAATTCATCATCGTAATATCACGAATATGCTCATGATGGACGACCTCCCCGGAGACACGCTCCAAGGGCTGTAAGGGTTCTTTGGGTTGT
>CBDVCG010000018.1:0-15220 GCA_965372425.1 uncultured Anaerolineales bacterium | reverse complement strand
GAAGAGCAGACTACTTCCATGTATAATCGGCTCGGTATGTCCGTCGAAGGAGTTCTTGAGCGTTTACGATTAGATCCGGGCTTCATGTCCAATGTGAGCGCGTGGGAGCGGATTCCCCCGCGTCCAGCCAGCTACGCCGATTTTCCCGCCAATCTTGACACTCGTTTGATTGCCGCGCTCCGCAGCCAGAATCTCGCACCCCTGTATACACATCAAACCGAATCCATCGAAGCGGCATTTGCCGGGGAGAGCTTTGTCGTCGTGACGGGTACAGCTTCAGGGAAATCAATTTGCTATAACTTACCCGTCCTGCAGTCCTTGCTCAACGATCCTGAAGCACGAGCGCTGTACCTATTTCCTACCAAGGCGCTCTCACAGGACCAGGCTTCCGTCTTGCAGACATTCCTTCGGGCATTGAATGCCGATGATCAAGTACAAGTTCGCACCTATGATGGCGACACGCCGACGTCGAGAAGGCGCGCCACTCGAGATGAAGTTCGGCTGCTGATAACCAACCCCGATATGCTACACGCCGGGATCCTCCCCCACCACCCTCGATGGGCGGCTTTTTTCGAAAACCTTCGTTGGGTAGTGATTGATGAATTACACGTTTATCGAGGGGTGTTTGGATCCAACGTCGCGAATCTCCTGCGCCGTCTTCGCCGCCTCTGTCAATTCTATGGCGCTGACCCGCAATTTGCGCTCACCTCAGCCACGATTGCGAATCCGAAGGAGCTGGCCGAACGCTTGATCGAAGTGCCCGTCCACCTCGTTTCAAAAGATCTCGACGGTTCGCCGCAAGCCGAAAAACACATCATTATCTACAACCCGCCGGTGATCGAACCTTCACTGGGGATTCGACGCTCGTATACGCTCGAAGCCTCAACCATTGCGACCAAATACCTGGTGGCGGATGTGCAAACGGTTGTATTCGCTCGCGCTCGTCTCACAACCGAGGTTTTACTTGGCTATGTGCGTGATGCATATGAACGGGCAGGAGGCGAACCAGGGAGCATTCGCGGCTACCGCGGGGGATATCTGCCGCTCGAGCGCAGGGAGATCGAGCGTGGGCTTCGTGAGGGGGATGTGCGGGGTGTTGTAGCCACGAACGCGTTGGAGCTTGGGGTGGACATCGGACAGCTAGGCGCAGCCGTTATCGCAGGATATCCGGGAACGATTGCCAGCACCTGGCAGCAGGCTGGGAGAGCGGGTCGTCGGAGTGAGGTCTCCGCGGTAGTGCTCGTCGCCTCCGCAGCGCCTTTGGATCAATTCATCGCCACACATCCGGCGTTCCTGTTCGAGCGTTCGCCTGAGATGGGTTTGATCAACCCGGACAACCTGGCTATCTTGATACGCCATCTTCGATGCGCAGCATTTGAACTTCCATTTGAAACCGGGGAAGGTTTCGGATCTATGGATGATGTAGCTGAGATTTTGGACTACCTTGTGGAGGAGGGAGTTCTATTCGGATCGAACGGCAGCCATCATTGGATCGCCGACTCATACCCGGCGGAGTCGGTTTCGTTGAGATCCGGCAGCGATGACACTGTCGTGATCCAGGATGTCAGCCGGGGGCGCCCAATCGTGATCGGTGAAGTAGATCGGGCGACGACACCCCTTCTCATCCACGAAGGAGCCGTATACATCCACGAAGGGCGCACGTTTCTTGTCGATGCGCTGGATTGGGAAGGCGCCTTAGCATCTGTCCGTCCAGCAGAGGTCGACTATTACACAAACGCAGGAGAAACGGTGGACTTGAGTGTTCTCGAAGTATTCGATGCGGATGAAACCGGCCATGCACGACGGGCACAAGGCTGGGTAGAGATAACAGCGCAGGCGACTTCCTACCGCAAGATCAAGAGATACACTCACGAAACGCTGGGGTATGGTTCGATCGATCTTCCACCGAGACAATATGAGACAAGCGGGTACTGGCTCTGGATCGATCCAGATACCGTATCCCGACTTGAGGATGCGGGAGTGCTCCTACCACCGCAGGAATATGGACCTGGCTGGCCCAGTACGCGCGATGCAGCGAGGACTCGTGATGGACATATCTGTCGCCAATGTGGGGCAGTGGAGAGGGAGGATCGCGCCCATCACGTCCATCATATCCGACCCTTCAGAGAATTCGGCTATGTCCCCGGCGAGAACCGTAATGATCGGGAGGCGAACCACATCGATAATCTCATCACGCTTTGCCCAACCTGCCACCATCGCGCCGAGTCGGCGCGCGGCAAACGCAGTGCGCTTGGCGGATTGGCGAGCGCTCTGGCCAATATAGCCCCGCTCTACTTGATGTGTGACCCGAGGGACCTGGGCGTCCTGACAGAAGCTCGAGCGAAAGGAACTAAGAGCCCCACAGTCACCCTTTTCGATCGCCTCCCTGAAGGCCTGGGTTTATCGGAGCGTCTCTACGAACTGCACGATGAACTCCTTCAGGGCGCTCTGGATCTGGTACAGGGCTGTTCGTGTCTGGACGGATGTCCCGTTTGCGTTGGTCCAGTAGGGCCAGGAGGACAGGAAGTGAAGGTATTGACAGTTCAATTGTTGGAAGCGCTAACAGTGAAACCATCCTCTGGTCCCTGATCTCTTTTACCCTCTATCTCCGTCAGCGAAATTTCATGCTGAGCTCAAGACAACTTGGAACAGCGATCGACTCGAGCAAATCTTTCCCATCGAAGTAAACAATCATCCAAACGAGCAGGCCCTTAAACATCCGCGAGGGCGGACCCATTTTGTTTAGCTCATGTCCGTGCGGGGACGCGGTATCGATTCTTAATCGAGGTTGAACGAAATGGACGCGTAGAAATTATGACAGGCGGGTATCTCCAGACCGGCAGGGTAAAACCCCAATGCGGTGAAGAACCCCCCCCGCCTTGCCATTCATCCCTGCAGCAAGTTACAGGGTATTCTGGCTTTTTTCCATAATTGTTCTACCTGATTCCGAGAGTATGATTACAAATAATTTGGAGGAACCCAGTATGACTGAGACGAAAGATTGGAACAAAGCCGTTATCGAAGAATTTCGCGAGAATGACGGAAAAGTCGGGGGCATGTTTGAAAACATGACCCTGCTCATTCTGCATACGACTGGTGCGAAGAGTGGGTTGCCGCGCGTGAATCCGGTGGCTTGCATGACGGATGGCGAAAGACTTGTGATCATTGCCTCAAAAGCAGGCGCACCGACCAACCCAGCATGGTATTACAACGTCGTCGCCAACCCGGAGGTCAGTGTGGAAGTCGGCACCGAACAGTTTTCGGTCCACGCAACGGTTAGTTCGGAACCAGAGCGATCAGAACTGTACGACAAGATGGCCGCATTGTATGACGGCTTCGCCGAATACCAACGCAATACGACGCGGGTCATCCCCGTTATTACCTTGACGCGACTGTCGTAATCACTCGTACAGCACCACACAACTATGCTTACATTGGAGCGGAGGGCACGAGGCTCAATTGCTGCGGACGCGATAGGTCTGAACTCGTACAGGTTCTTTCCTTCCCACCATTAACAAGAATCCCCATTTGGACACAGAATGGTGATGAATTCTCGGATCGGGGAATCGAACTATGGCCGCTTGTATGAGGACGAACGTAAAGGACGTCATGGCAAGAGCTGCCTCGGTTGAGGAAGGTGGGGACCACAGCTCTTTCGCTTATGTGAAGGATGGGATAAGGCATTCAGGTCCCAAGTATGATAACTAGAATTTAGCAGCTCGAACTGGGGATTTTGTCCGACAAAACAAAAGGGAGAGCTAAGTTTTCTTTTTACGGTGGTTACCGGGAATTGTGAGCAGTAAAACAGCGGCCAGAATCAGCGCTCCTCCAAAAAGCTGTCCCCAAGAGAGACTTTCTCCGAGCAAAATAACAGCCAGGATGATGGTAAAGACGGGCTCGAGCGTGCTCAGCAGCGAAGCCGTGGTGGGACCGACCCGCTCGACCCCCGCCAGAAAAGCGCCCAACGCCAGTATGGTGCTCGCAAAGATCATGACGAGCACGATCATGAGAGCTTGAGTCGATAAGTGGAAATCCAGGGTGTTCGTTAGCGCACCCATGATGGTAAAGCTGACCATGGCGCCAACCGATATCCAGGCGGTAGTCACCCACGGTCCAGCACTAGACAGATACCTGCTGCTGGTATAGATATAGCCCGCGTACCAGATTGCCGATGCCAACACGAATACCGCACCAAGCAGGTCGATTGAGTGCACGCCGGTTCCCGCAGTTCCCAGGACGAGGAGGACGCCGATCGATGAGATTCCCATGGCAAGCCATTGCCGGGAGGTCGGAATGCGACGATCAAAAAGCCACTCGAGGACGCCGACAAAAACCGGATAGATGTAAAGAAGAATCGATGTGATGGCGGCTGGATTCCGGGCAAGCGCACTGAAATACAACGCGGACTGCCCTGCGTACCCCACAGCGCCAAGCAGAAAAAGGATGAGCATGAGGCGTCGCCCGAAAATCACCCGCTGACGTCGCAGAACCCCGACCGCGAAGAGCAACAACAACGCCGCGCCACCGAACCGCAGGCTGAGTATGGTTGTCAAGCTCAGCCCGGCTTCCAGAGCGACTTTACCCAAAATGGTCAAACTAGCGAAGCCTGCTGCAGACAGGGCTATAAAGCCCGTCCCAGCCCAACGGGTGTGCGCGGCAGAAGGGGACTGAGATGATTCGGGTCCCGGAATCAATGAGGATGGGGATTCGGAGGTAGATGGTGGGATCGAGTGCACGGTCCAGAGATCCTAGGCTAGGGCATTGAGTATACATGCTCCTCAAACGGTCCTCCACCCAGTCGATGGGAAGAATTCTCGTTGTGCTGAATACGCAGGGGATCTAGAGGAACGGCGGGGCTGATTCGACGCTGGGCTCTTCTGGCTGACCAAATGCGGTAGAATTTCCATCATGGCAACCAAGAATCAAGAATCACCCTCGAACGAGCATCCAGCCCAGGACGCATTGCGATCTCCCGTTCGTCGTCCAGACTGGATCAAGGTGCGCGCACCCAGTGGTGAAACCTATGAGAAGCTGCGTGGGATGATGCGCCAGAAAGCTCTGCATACGGTTTGTGAGGAAGCTCGCTGTCCTAACATGGGGGAATGCTGGGGAGCGGGTACGGCGACGTTCCTCCTCATGGGAGAAATCTGCACACGCTCCTGTGGTTTTTGTGATATTGCCACCGGGCGACCCTCACCATTGGATTGGATGGAACCCGAAAGGGTTGCTCGTGCCGTTCAGTCGATGGACCTGCGTCATGCCGTCATCACCAGCGTGAACCGGGACGAACGAACTGATGGCGGGGCGCCGATTTTTGCCATGGTGATCCGAAGGATCCGAGAGCTCCAACCGGGCTGCTCGATCGAGGTACTCATTCCGGATTTCAAGGGCTCCATAGATGCACTGAAAATTGTGATGGATGCTCGTCCTGAAATTCTAAATCACAACGTGGAAACCGTCCCCAGGCTTTTTAAGCAGGTTCAACCTCAGGATAAATATGATTGGGCAAGAGCCACACTGTCCAATGCAAAAGAACTGGATCCCGATGTTTTAACCAAATCAGGAATCATGGCAGGTTTGGGCGAGTCGATCGATGAGATCAAAGAGGTTATGGTGGATCTCCGCGAATGGGGCGTGGATATCCTCACGCTAGGTCAATACTTGCAGCCATCGAAGAACCATCTTCCCATCGAGCGTTACTATCTCCCTGAGGAATTTGAAGCGCTCAAGCTCTTTGGCACCGAGATAGGTTTTAGGTGGGTGGAGAGCGGTCCCCTTGTTCGATCCTCGTATCATGCCGAGAAGCAAGTCCAAGCTCTGAGCGTTGTTCATCGTGAGCTATATGGGGGAAATCAGGGTTCCTGATTCCTCATCTGGTTCTTACGATCACCCCCCAGACTCTTGGTCTGGGTTTTTGTTTCTCTTCGCCGAGCTGCTCCGAGAAAGCTCTGAAACTTTCTGCGCGCGCATCAGAATGATACACTTGTAGCGGCAATGACGAGGAGGCGAGCTCGTGTTAAACCTCAGGGTGAAATCCGTCGGCGCAGACCAGGCGAATTGCTACCTCATCATGGATGAGAATACCAAGGTGGGTATCCTCGTTGATCCTGGAGCGGAAGGAATCGCGCTTATCGAATGGATAGATGATGTTTCTATCCAGACGATACTGGTGACCCATGCGCACCCAGATCATGTTGGGGCACTTGAGTATGTCCGACGAGAACTTGGTGTGGATGTTGGGATGCACACTGCCGATGCGCAGGCATTCTCACAACAGGCGGATTGTTTTCTCTCAGACGGAGAATTTATCAAATTGGGTGAATCGCATCTGCAAGTGGTCCATCTGTCAGGGCATACCCCAGGGAGCATCGGCCTTCATATCCTCGATGGCTCTACACCACCGCGTGTGCTTGTCGGAGATGCCATTTTCCCCGGGGGGCCCGGGCATACCACCTCACCCGCAGATCTTGAGGTCGCTCTGGAAACGCTCGCACGTACGGTTTTTACCTGGCCAGACGTGACCATCCTCTTTCCTGGTCATGGAGAGTCAACCACCGTGGGTGCCGAAAGGATTCCGTTCGAGGCCTTCTATGCCAAACCTCGCTCCCCTGATTTGTTTGGAGACGTAACCTGGCGATGAAAGAGTTCTCGGAATGATTGAGAAGCTTATATGGGGGTAAAATCAGACCCAAGGATTGGGTATTCCAGAGAAAAGAGCAGAGTTAAGTAATTGGAGGCACGAGCACAGCTATGTATCAATTCATCATCAGCATACACAATATCGCACGTTGGATCGTCATCATCGCGGCAGTCTATGCCCTCTTCCGAGCATATCGCGGCTGGTTCGGAAAAAAGTCCTGGACGGAGAAAGATCGGAAGGCGGGTCTTTACTTCTCGATTGCATTCGATGTCCAATTCCTTCTGGGATTGATTCTCGCGGTTGTGAGCCCATTGGTTCGCAGCATCATTTCAAGCTTCCAAAACGCGATGACAATCGATGAGCTCCGTCTGATCGTTGAGCATATCCCCCTCATGCTCGTGGCGCTTATCCTCGTTCATGTGACCAGTGTATTAGCAAAGAGAGCTGGAGATGATGCCACCAAACATCGCCGAGCTGCGATCGGTTATACCCTGGCATTCCTCGTGATGATCCTGGCGACGCCCTGGGCGAGGCCATTTCTCCCCGGATTAAGTTAAATCCAGTCACGGCCGGGAATCGAATCCTGTTTAAGTATGGTTCAAAGATGTACGAGCATGACATGGAGAGGGATTTCGTCATGGATCGAAAATCCAACCAAGTCGACATTCCAACAGAAAAATTCAATTTTTTTCACCCTATCGAGATCCGATATGGGGACATCGATGCACAGCGTCATGTGAACAACGCCCGCTATTTCTCTTTTATGGAGCAGGCTCGAGCTCGCTACCTTCAGAATTTGGGTCTTTGGCAGGGACAAGATTTCGATACCATCGGGATCATTCTGGCCGAACAGAGATGCAAGTACTTTGAGCCCATCCTGTATGATCAGGAAATCCATGTTGGTGTGCGGGTTGCCAGGCTTGGGAAGAAGAGTATGGACACCGAATATGTGATTCAAGTGCCCAATAGTCAATCTGTGCTTGCCTTCGGAGAGGCCATCCTGGTTGCGTACAGTTATGAAGAAGGCCGCTCCATACCCGTTCCGGATACATGGCGGCGCGCGATTGTTGAATTCGAAAGACCGTAAGCCAGTTCAAAGAATGTGAGGTGCGACTATGACGGGATGCAGGTGTCCGCTCGAATAATTTGCCCGATGACCCTCAAGGCGGTGGCTGTTTGCGGGAGCACAGCCAACACAAAGCGAGGCAATAATCATGCGGTTTGATGCCTCCATCCACCCATCATCTCTTCGTGAGATTCCGGAGATTGCACGCCGGGCAGAAGCTTTTGGATTCGATGCATTATGGACGAGTGAAACGCAGCACAACCCATTTCTCCCGTTAGCCCTGGCAGCCGAACACAGCGAAAACCTCCGACTGGGGACCTCGGTGGCGATCGGTTTTGCCCGCAGCCCAACGGAGCTTGCTCATACAGCATGGGATCTGTCCCAGCAATCCGGTGGACGCTTTATCCTGGGCCTGGGGACCCAGGTAAAGGCACATATAGAGCGACGCTTCAGTATGGCTTGGCCCGACTCGCCGGTCGGGAAATTTCGGGAGCTCATCGCAGGTATTCGAGCAGTTTGGGGAAGATGGCAGCAAGGGGAGGAGCTCAATTTCAAGGGCGAGTATTACACATTAACCCTGATGAGCCCATTTTTTAATCCTGGTCCAATTGAGCACCCCGAAATACCCATCCACATCGCCGGTGTGAATCCCGGGTTGTGTCGACTTGCTGGTGAGATTGCGGATGGTTTTCATGTACATCCCCTCCACACAGTTCGTTACTTGCGCGAGACAGTCATACCGGCAATCAAGGAAGGTGCAGATCGCACGCAGCGCTCATTGAACGATGTGCCATTGACGATCTCTGCATTCGTGGTCAACGATGAGGAGGAGAAGCGGTTCGTTCAATCCCAGATTGCTTTCTATGCCTCCACGCCCTCGTATCGAAGGGTGATGGCGCTTCATGGATGGGGGGCTGTCGCCGAGCAGCTTTCGGCGATGGCCAGAAGGCGGGCATGGGATTCGATGCCCGCGTTGGTTACGGATGAGATGCTGGGGCAGTTTGCTGTGGTCGCGCCCGAAGAGGACACCTCAGGAGCGCTGAAGGAAAAGTATTCCGGATTAGCGCATCGCATCAAGTTGTATCGCCCCTTTTTGCCTGGGGAACGTGATGAGTTTTGGCGCCGAATATGTGCGGAGATTTAAGCTCAACTATGATCGTGGACGCTCATGCTGACCTCGCATGGAACGCTTTGACCTTTGGCAGGGATTACACTCGCGCGGTTGAGGATACGCGTGCGAGTGAAATATCGACCGATGTGCCCTCCCACAACGGGAAGACGATGCTCGGATACCCAGATTGGGTTAGGGGGCGCGTTGGCATCGTGTTTGCAACTTTGTTTGCCGCGCCACGCCGTCACAAATATGGCGAATGGGACACATATTGCTATGACGATTCCGATGGCGCACGTCAGATCTTTCTAAAAAGCGTCGAGTATTACCACACGCTCACCAGGGAAAACGGCGACAAATTTCAAATCATTTCTAATCTTGAGCAGCTCGAGACCAGGGTTGCAGATTGGGAAGCATCGGTTGATGCTCCAGCGGTGGGGTTGGTTCTGTTGATGGAAGGTGCGGACGCGATTCGGAAGCCACACGAGGTTCACGAATGGCACGAGAGGGGTTTGCGCATCATTAGTTTGTCGTGGTCGGGGACGCTATATGCGGGTGGCACGAAGGAACCCGGACCTATTTCGCCTGCTGGGTACAAACTCTTGGATGAGATGGCGAAACTGGGCATGATCCTGGATCTGAGCCACTTGTCCGAAGAAGGGGCACTCGAAGCGCTTGATCATTATCCCGGGACTGTTATCGCGTCCCATAGCAACCCACTCTCTCGGGTACCCAGCCGCGCTCCTCACGAGAGGCACTTGAGTGATGTTGTAATAAGAGAGATTGCCTCGCGAGGAGGGGTAATCGGCACGGTACTCTACAACCCGTTCCTTAAAGATGGCTGGACCCCCTCAAGCGGGGGTGAGAGGGTCTCGCTCATAGATGTCGCGGCAAGCATGGATTATGTCTGCCAGATTCTAGGAAACGCAGATCACGTGGGTATCGGGAGCGATTTTGATGGTGGTTTTGGACTTGAGGATACACCTCAAGACCTTGACAGCGTGGCCGACCTGAGGTTAATTGGCAATGAACTTGCCAATCTCGGATATAGCGAATCCGACGTCCAAGCGATTCTACGCGAAAACTGGCTGAGGACACTACGACTCGGACTACCGGGGGTATAAATCTAGAATGCCAGCAGATCCCTTAAAGCCCGCCCAGGTTAGGTGGGCCCGTCGATGGATGACGATCGTTCTGATCGGATTATTAATCTTCCTCATTGGTATCCAACCCGATTTGATCGGCATGAATCGCAGCCAAGCGGTCGGTTTTGTACAAATCGGTGTGTGGCTCGTGGGGCTTGGGATTCTTCTTTCTGCGGCATATTCAACGGTCAGAGTAATTCGTAATGGCAAGCCAAATTCGTTACGCGCCGATATAGGGGTTCGATTGATCGCAACGGGATTTGTGATCACGGGCGTTGCATCTCTTGCCGACTTTATCAGCGTCGGCGCCCACCGTATGCCGCTTGTTATATTCGGGCCGGTTCAAGTAACGGGTTTGATTCTGGGAGTGTTTCTCTGTATCGTAGGGCTGGTTCTCTACTGGCCGCGTCGGGCAAAGGATAAATCTCCCTCTGAAGGTGATGTTGACCAATTGGATCGAGAGCTGGAGGGATCCAAGGAAGACCATCCAAACTCTAATCTGTAGAACAACGTCCACCCTCGCGTAACCAGCAAAGACCTACCTTCATATTATCAAAACCTTGTGCAGGGGATTTCCCTCGCCTGAATTTGTGGGTGTTGCGTTACGAATCTGCCAATCTCTCACTGGAATGACCTGGGAAGACCTTGCCGCCAGGTTTAATGACAGTATAGGCATAATTCACCGCAACCGTGACTTGACCGAAACCAATGACGATGAGATTCAAGGGGTCCAGTTCCTCCTGAAGCGCCAGATCTCCGGCGGCAAAAACACCGGGAAGGTTGGTCTCCATTTTACTGTCCACCTGGAGATAGCGTCTCCCGATTGTCTTGAGCCCCCACTCCCTTATCGGTCCAAGATCGGCTTTAAATCCAAGCGCTAAAATCACAGAATCGACATCGAGGACAAACTCCTCATCGGTTCTGTTGTCGAAGATCACGGCTCGTTCGACTTGTTTCTTGCCCTGCAGCTCGCGCAATTCGTAGAATATCCGCGTGTCGACCGATGATTCAAAAAGCATGTTTACGGATGAATCGTGAGCACGAAACCCCTCCCGTCTGTGAATGAGCGTCACTTCCTTGGCAACGGGCTCGAGCGCAAGAGCCCAGTCAACCGCACTATCCCCTCCTCCGATAAGGAGTATGCGCTTCCCCGAGTATGCATCGATGTCGCCTATAAGATATTCGACTCCGGCTCCTTCGAAGCGGTCGATACTCTCGTTGCTTAGCTTTATGGGTTGAAATGCTCCGATACCCGCAGTGATGACGATGGCACGAGATAAGTGTTGTCCTTTATCGGTCTCGATCGTCCAGATCAATTCACCGTGGTCATCGTTGGCAGGGGCCGAGCTTATCTTTAAGGCGCGTTCCCCATAGGCCATGATTGGGTTCCACATCATGGCTTGCTGCGAGAGGCGATCGACAAGTTCCTTGGCCCGTACTTCAGGAAAACCCGGGGTATCGTAGATCATCTTCTCCGGGTAGAGGGCGAGCAGTTGCCCTCCGGGCTGGGGAAGCGCCTCGATGACTTTGACGGTCATCTCACGAAGACCAGCATAAAAGGCGCCAAACAAACCTGTAGGACCAGCGCCAATAAAAGTGATATCGTAGATCCGATCTTTTTCCTTGCGAGCCATTCGTTTCGTATTCCTCCGTTCAGGCGTATAGACCTGGAGACAAAGATTATATCGGGACCCGGAGATGTGCGTCAATTCTCGGTGAGCACATCTAATACCCGGGGGAAAACCCAATCGAGAGATGGGCAAGCTCAATATCTAAACGGACACCGAATTCTTACAATTAGATAATGAATATTGCGATGAAGGTGATGATAATAACTATCCCGCCTGCGAGGATGGCGTCCGGTCGCACGCTTTGCCAGGTACGGGTGTCAACCATGGCGGTTTGTCCCAGTGTGTCTTGGCTGCGCTCATATCTGGGTCCAATTGACGCGGCGAGCGCAATACCAGTGACAAATCCGCCAAAGTGTCCCCACTGATCAATGCCCGGAGCCAATCCAATAACCAGGTTGAGAACTGCGACGACGACGATCTGCCGTAATTGCTGCTGTCCCATACGACCAAAAAGACCTCGATGGATGAATAAAAAGGCCCCTAATGCACCGAGGAGACCGAAGATCGCTCCTGATGCACCGGCTGACGGTGATGGGCTGAAGGCAAGGCTCAGGGCGACGCCGCCGATCCCAGACAGAAAGTAAATGACAAGAAATCGGACGGTTCCGAAGAAGCGTTCGACCGGTGGACCAATAACGTACAATGAATACATGTTGACGAAAATATGGGTGATCCCTACGTGTACAAACATGGGGCTGATGATGCGCCAAAATTGCCCGGCAAGGATATCTGGTTTGGATTTCACGCTAATTTCCAGTACCCAATCGTAGCCAATGAGTTGAGCCGAAACCATCTGGCTAAGGAAGAAGAACAGCGTGACCCCGATCAGCGAGAACGTTCCGGGCGTTTGACGTATCCGCTCGTTTAGGCTCGGCCTTCTAGGGCGCTGTGGGTCTTCGATTTGGGTTGGTGCGTTGTCGCTCACGGTTTTAATACTCGCGGTACCGTGCGATGGTGCTCACTTTGAATAATCGCGAGGATGGCATCGACTGTCGTATCGAGTTGTGAGTCAGCGTTAATTACATCGTAATCAAAAAGGCTGATGTAGGTGTACTCATCCTGCAGCTTCGAAATGCGAACCTGGAGGTCCTCAGGGGATTCAGTCCGACGGGCTTTCAGGCGTTGGATGAGTTCATTCTCGGACTGTGCCGAAAGAAAAATTAATAGGGCTTCTGGATACAACCCGCGGATGGTTTTGGCGCCCTGAACATCGACTCGCATAACTACATCCGAGCCCGAGGCAAGAGCTTCGTGAACCTGCTTCTTTGGGATTCCCTTGTAGTCTTCGTACACGACGGCGTGCTCGAGCAGCTCACCGGTCTCGATCATCTCGGTGAACTCTTTGTGAGTCACGAAAAAGTAATCGACACCCTCGACTTCGTTGGAGCGTTTTGGGCGGCTGGTTGCGGTGACCACAAAGTGGAACGGCAGTGACTGTTCTTTCATGTGCTGAATCACGGTGTCCTTGCCGACTCCGGAGGGTCCCGAAATGACAATTAGTAGAGGCTGATTTTGTCTCTCGAGCATCTCCTGGTACATATATTGATACCTCCAGCGATGCTCAGTATAATCGATTTGTTGGAGGTTAAAATGCCTGCTTATGATTATCGATGCAAGAATTGCCAGAAACGGGTGACTATCCATCAAGCTTACGAGCAGTATGGCGTGGAAGAGGTAGTTTGCCCGAACTGTGACAGCCGGGATATACAGCGCATAATCGGCCGGGTCAGATTTTCTCGCTCGGAGGAATCTCGCATGGAGTCCTTGGATGACATGAGTAGTTGGGGTGATTTTGACGAATCAGATCCGAAATCCATGGCGCGCATGATGCGTAAGATGAGTAGTGAGTTTGGCGAAGAAATTCCCCCGGAAATCGATGAAGTCGTAGATCGTCTTGAATCGGGCGAAAGCCCGGATGAAATTGAGAAGTCTATGCCTGATCTGGGGGCTGAAGGGGGTTTCGATTCCCTGGACTAAAAACAAAAATTGCACTTCGGATGAGGCAAACACACACACAGATGACATTCTCTTGAAAACGCCGATTCATGTGATTGCGGGAAGGCAAATCGACGCAAGAAACCTAGAATAGGACTATGGCAGTCTTTCATCCACGGCGTGGCGGATTCGACTCTGCACGACTTCAGGTGAGACGAGTGCGTCTACGAGTACCCACCTCGAGGGTTCCTCAGCGGCCAATTCGAGGTAACCATCTCTCACACGAGTGTGAAATTCTAGATCATAAGCGTCCAGCCGATTCCAGCTGCCATCGTTCTTCCTGCGATCTAAACCGACGTCACAGGGTAGATCAAGCAAGAGGGTCAGATCAGGAACGAGCCCACCTGTTGCGAACAATGTAATTTCACGAAGCATGGCCAACTCTAATTCTTGACCATATCCCTGGTAGGCGAGTGAGGAATCAAAAAAACGGTCGCTCACCACAACCCCACCGTTCTCCAGGTGTGGTCGGATAACTTCGCGCACATGTTGAGCGCGCGAGGCCGAAAAAAGTAGAAATTCCGTATGCCCGTCCATGGAAGTGTTATCCAGGTTGGTGAGTACGTTCCTGATTTGGTCGCTGATGGCCGTCCCCCCGGGCTCTCGCGTTAAGAGGATGTCGTGGCCTTTGCCACGCAGATACTCGGCGAGCAATATCGCCTGACTGGACTTCCCGCTTCCATCGGGACCCTCGAACGTGATGAATAGGCTCAACTTCGGAAGATCCTTACTCGGCGGCGCGGTTCTTTGCCATAGGAATGCGATATCAGATTCGCCTGCCGTGCCATCTGGTGCTGTAAGCGACGAACATAGGCTGATGCCGGCGCCAGATCGTTGGATCGTGCCCCATCCAATACGTTCTGAATTGCGCTCTGGGCTTCCTCCAGAGCCTTGTCCATCCTGGGATCGTCGATATTGAGCGATTGAAGATTGAACAGTTCTGAGAGAAAGCCTTCCATCTGGCTGACCGTGTTAGAGCGAAGCACGTAGATGGGCATCCGTCGGTTCTCCGCATCCCGGATCGCTTTTTGCCTTTTACGATAATATGACCTGAGCGTCACCAGCACCTCAGCGTCTCCGAGATTTTCAGTCCATACTGCGGGCACCCGAAGACGCTTAGTTGCTTGTCGAAGACGGTTACGGGCCACTCCGAAGGGATAAATTCGAATCGGTGCGAGCGGGGCAGTGGGCAGCCTGGGTGGCGTAGGGGAGTAGGGCAGCGAGTCTCCGTTTAGGGACGCCGTAGGTAATGCAGTCTGACGACGATACCCAATATCGCCAGTGCGTCCGAGCGAAGTTGGCGCAGGCTGCGTTTCGATTTTGACTTCCCCATCATCATCGCGATATCGAAGTTCCGGTGGGAGCGCACGACCGCGCAGCATCGCATCTACCGCCGCGGAGACGTCATGATGAATCGCGAGCCTCTCGCGATCCTGGATCTCAATGAGCACATCAAAGGTAGGCGCCGCTCGCCGCTCGAGAACTGTTTTCTGCGTGCCTCTTCTTCTGGCTTCTTCATCGGATAACGTGACTGATTCAATTCCTCCGATTAAGTCAGAAAGGGTGGGATTTAGGAGCAGGTTTTCAAGCGTGTTCCCGTGTGCGGTGCCAATTAATTGGACACCTCGCTCG